>CBDUXJ010000019.1:0-17939 GCA_965371165.1 uncultured Syntrophobacterales bacterium
CTAACTGTATTGTTGATTTTCCCCTGATCCCCATAAATCCAATATTCCAAACGCAAATCAACACTTTTCGATCACCTTCTCACGCAAAAATTAATCTGCTATGCACAGAATCAAGGGCTGGCGTGAATCCCAATTCGAATTTGTACAATATTTGATTCGCGGATCTTTAGCGATTCTAGCCGCTGAATCCATCTATTGCCTTTCACTCCCGGATGATTTTCGCTAAGATCAGTTTTCACCCACGGCCATCGAATTCGCCATAGAAAATCTGCACCCAAGGCCCGAAGTCCAACTTGTTGCCGGAGAGCTGAGGCTGGCAAAACCAGCGGTAAACAGGTCGGTCAGGCAGGGGTAGAAGATAACCACAGCAAACGGGCTTGAATTGCTGGGAAAACAAGACTTATAATCTTATGGACTTCCCCCCTTCGCGTTATACAGTAGGACAGGATCAACCGGGATGAGAAAAGCTGCCTTTATCGTATTGACGGTTCTCGTGCTATCAGGATGCGTCAATAAAAGAACGGCGACGGAGCCCAGCGGGAGCCCACCTGTGGACCGTTATATGAAGAACGTCACACAGATCACCTTCGATGGGGATAATGGCGAGGCCTATTTCAGCCCGGATGACCTTAGACTCATCTACCAGTCAAACCGCGGTGGCTATGCCTGCGATAAGATATGGGTCATGAACATAGACGGCTCTGACAAACACAGAGTCAGTCCGGCCCGTGGAGCCCACACCTGTTCTTTCTTCTTCCCGGATGGGCAGAAGATAGTCTTTGCCTCAACCAGTCACCTTCCCGGGGGTTGTCCGCCGAAACCGGAGCTGCCTAAGGACGCCCACTATGTGTGGCCGCTTTACCCTTATGATATCTTCGTAGCCAATGCCGATGGGTCGGGCTTGAAAAAGATAACCGACAACCCGAAGTACGATGCTGAGCCCATTGTTTCCTCCGATGGAAAGCAGATCGTGTTCGGCTCACAAAGAGAAGGGGATTTCGACATCTATATCATGAATACGGATGGTCCTCATGTGCGACGGTTGACCGACAGGGTGGGATACGACAGCGGGCCATGGTTTTCACCCGACGGTAAAAAGATCGTCTGGCGGGCCTGGTATTCGGAAACCCAGGATGAATTGGCCCGGTGGCGCGATTGCATGGAAAACGACTACATTGTCCCCTTTCCCCTCGACATCTGGATCATGGACGTGGATGGTTCAAACAAGGTAAGGCTCACGCAAAATGGTGCAACGAACTGGGCACCCTCATGGCACCCAGACGGAAAACGGATCGTCTTCTCAAGCAACATGGACGACTGGCATGAAGACATAAAAAAGTTTGGCCACAACTTCGAGCTCTACCTCATCAACATCAATGGCACGGGCCTGGAGAGAATCACCCTCAACAATGTCTTCGACAGTTTCCCCATGTTTTCCCACGATGGGAAAAAACTGGTCTTTGCCTCAAATAGAAACCCCCAAAAGCCCCGGGCCACAGATATTTTCATCGCTGACTGGGTTGAATAGGCCTAAGTTCATGTAAGCTCCAAGGGAAAATATGAAACGCCCGTCTTCCGCAATTGTCATTTTACTCACTCTGGCCCTGATACCCGCTTTTTTGAAGGCACAGGAGCCGGTCCGGCATGAGC
Source organism: uncultured Syntrophobacterales bacterium (assembly GCA_965371165.1). Classification (GTDB taxonomy): domain Bacteria; phylum Desulfobacterota; class BSN033; order WVXP01. The sequence continues at coordinate 1,651 of CBDUXJ010000019.1, forward strand.
TTAGGGTTGCGCTTTATCCGGTAGAGCACCGCCTTACCGCCAGGGACACGATCATTGTTCCCGAGGGTCTCCTGCCGCAGCTACACTTTCTCTTACACAGCGGGCTGGAGCCCTCATCACCTACCCCGGGCGTACGGATTGTGCGAGAAACGGGGAAGCCGGGAACCATTCCTCTGGAATCCTTCAAAGTAACACTCCCGCCCGGCCTGAACACGTTCGTACTTGAATATGGCGGGAAAATCTACCACCCCCTTGAACCATACGGCAAAGAGCGTGCTCGGGGCTTCAGACAAACACCGGGTATGATTTCCGGAGAGGGGGTGTATCTAGCAGGGAGTTCCTTCTGGCACCCGATTCTTGTTGGGGGGTTGCTGACCTTTAACCTCCAGGTGGAGTTACCCCCGGAGTGGGATGTAGTAAGCCAGGGAGAGCGCACCCTCCATGTTCGCGGGGGAGATACGACCTCTGTGCGTTGGGAGTCACCGGAACCCCAGGAGGAGATCTTTATCGTTGCTGGAAAGTTTACCCAGTATACAGGGCGGGCAGGCCGGGTTGAGGCCATGGTCTTCCTCCGCTCACCGGATCTAGATCTGGCCAACGGGTATCTCGACGCTACGGCCCGGTACGTGGATCTGTATGAAAAACTCATCGGTCCTTATCCATACAGGAAGTTCGCCCTCGTAGAGAACTTCTGGGAGACGGGTTTTGGAATGCCCTCCTTTACGCTCCTTGGACCGAAGGTCATCCGGTTTCCCTTCATCATGCACTCCTCATACCCTCACGAAATCCTCCATAACTGGTGGGGAAACGGTGTCTTCCCGGATTACACAAGGGGAAACTGGGCAGAAGGGCTGACTGCCTACCTCTCCGATCACCTTATTAAGGAGCAGAGGGGCAACGCAGCCGAGTACCGCCAGGCGACCCTCCAGAAGTACGCTGACTATGTGTTAAGCGGGCGGGATTTCCCGCTCTCCCAATTCCTATCCCGCCACAGCTCTTCCTCTGAGGCAGTGGGGTACGGCAAATCCCTCATGTTCTTCCACATGCTTCGCATGCAATTGGGCGATAAAGCCTTTGTACAGGGGCTTCAGGAATTCTATGGGGAAAATAAGTTCCGGTTCGCCTCTTTTGACGATCTTCGAAACAGCTTTGAAGGCGCTTCCGGAAAAGACGTGAGCAGCGAATTCAACCAGTGGATAACGCAGCCCGGTGCTCCTGAGATAAAGGTCAGCAGGGCAAAAGCCGGGGCAGAAGGAAACAGTTATGTTCTTACTGCCCTTCTTGAGCAGGCTCAGCCAGGGGCTGCGTATCCTTTGCGGATTCCCATTGCAGTAACCATGGAAGGCCAGGACCGGGCCTACCAGACTGTGGTGGTTATGGGGAAAAAGCGCCTTGAACTGAAAGTCCGTGTGGTTGCCAGGCCCTTAAGGCTGGACGTGGACCCTGAGTTTGACGTGTTCCGCAGGCTCGACCGGGACGAGATTCCCCCGGCATTGACAGGGGCCTTCGGGGCAAAAAAAATGCTGATACTTCTACCTTCCTCTGCCAGTGATAGCCTTCTTCAGGCTTACCGTGAGCTTTCCGAATCCTTGAGTCATTCCGGACCCGATGAGGTAGAGGTAAAGCTCGATGCAGAGGTGGAAAAACTCCCCTCGGACCGTGCAGTTACCACTTTAGGATGGGAGAATCTCTTCCGCAGTGAGATAGTCTCGGCACTGTCCGGGTATGATGTGGCCATAAACCAGACCGGTGTACGTATCGGGCGGACCGAAATCCGGCGGGAAAATCACTCGGTGGTGCTTACCGCAAGGCACCCGAAAAATAAGAATTTATCCCTAACGTGGCTTGCATCTGACTTGCCCGAAGCTCTCCCCGGTCTCGGACGGAAACTTCCCCATTACCACAAGTACAGTTATCTTGGGTTTGAAGGACAGGAGCCTGCCAACATAGTCAAAGGCCGATGGCCGGTGCTCCATTCACCCATGACAGTTTTTCTCCCCCTCAAGGACGGCACGATTCCGAAGGTTAAGATGGGAGAACTGGCACACAGGGAGCCTCTGGCAGTCCTTCCGCCCGTTTTCTCGAGAAGCCGGATGATGGAGGCGATACGTTTTCTCTCAAGCGACGAGCTCGGGGGACGGGGGTTCGGTACAGAGGGACTTGAGCAGGCCGCGGAATTTATAGCCAGGAAATTTCAAGAGGCCGGGCTCAAGCCGGCCGGGGATGTCGAAGGGAGCTACTTCCAGACTTTGGAAGGCCGGGGTGGCGACCCTGACCGCAAAGTGACAATGAGAAATGTGGTAGCGGTCATCCCTGGAAATAGACCTGAGCATGAAAGGCAGAGCGTAGTAGTGGGGGCCCATTACGACCATTTAGGGCTGGGCTGGCCGGATGTGAGAGAAGAGCATAGGGGAAAAATCCATCATGGTGCTGACGACAATGCGAGCGGTGCGGCGGTACTCTTAGAACTTGCAAGGGTGCTTGGCAAAAGCCTGAAGCCTGGCCGCAGTGTGGTGTTTGTGGCTTTTACCGGAGAAGAAGCCGGAAGAAAAGGGTCGAATTATTATGTGGCCAACCAAAAAGGCTATCCTTCAAACCAATGCATCGGGATGCTCAACCTGGATACAGTGGGACGGCTCGGGAAAAGGAAACTGTTGGTGCTCGGAGCCGGTTCGACCAGGGAGTGGATACACATCTTCAGAGGAGCAGGCTATGTTACCGGTGTCGATGTGAAGGTTGTGTCCGATGAACTGGATTCGAGCGACCAGAAAAGCTTTCATGATGCAGGAGTTCCGGCGGTCCAGCTTTTTTCCGGATCTCACATGGGCTACCACCGTCCCACCGACACTGTGGATAAGATAGACTCGGAGGGACTTGTGAAAGTGGCATCCGTGTCCAAGCAGGTCGTTGAACACCTTGCTGACCGTGAAGAGCCCATGACCGCGACGCTAAAGCCCGATAAAAACGTTGAGATAATTCCAAAGAGAAAGCGAAAAGTCGGTCTCGGCACGATTCCAGACTTTGCTTTCAGCGGAGATGGATACCGGCTTTCGGGCGTGGTGCCGGGTTCGCCGGCAGAGTCGTGTGGACTCAAGGGAGGAGATGTGATTGTCAGGATAGGTTCCAATGCGGTCAATAACCTGAGGGGCCTATCCGACATCCTCAAGACGCTAGACCCCGGTGACAGGATCTCCATAACCTTCCTGCGAGAAGGAAAGGAAATGACTGTGGAGGTAGAGGTAGTGGCGAAGTAGTATTGCAAAGAAAGGAGATTGCTATGCAGTCTGCCTGCAGGGGGAAGCCAGGACGCCTATACCATCAGCAAAGTTAGGATGGAGAAGCGCTAGAGCTTTGAATGAACCTCCTACCGATTCCACCCGCTGAATCCGTCCATTACATCTCACTCCCCAATGATTTTGACTAAGACTCGTTTTCGCCTACGGCCATCGAATTCACCATAAAAAATCTGCTCCCAGGGGCCAAAGTCGAGTCGTCCTTCGGTGATGGCAACCACCACCTCCCGGCCCATGACCTGGCGCTTCAGATGGGCATCGCCGTTATCCTCACCGGTTCGGTTATGCCTGTATTGGGATATCGGTTCATGAGGGGCGAGCTTTTCCAACCATTCGTCATAGTCCTGGAGTAGGCCGGATTCTGCGTCGTTAATATAGACGGAGGCGGTGATGTGCATGGCGTTTACTAGGCATAGTCCCTCTTTAATGCCACTTCTCCCCACACAATCCTCGACCTGAGGGGTGATGTTGATATAATCCCTTCTCGAACGGGTATCGAACCATAACTCCTTCCTGAAGGATTTCATCCTTTATCGCCTCCTTTCAAGCCCCATGGAGTGTAGTCTGGAAAAGATCAAGACAGGGGTTAGCTTTTTATGGCTTTTTCAGGTATCGCCTGGACCCCGATAGCAACGTGTGGCATGGATCCGTTCGAGAGGAAAGGGTAACGATTAATGGGTTATTCCTACATTTGGCTCATGAAGAGCTCTTCATAGGTCTCTTCAAGTCGAGCGAGGTGTTTAGTCTCATCCTTTTGCAATCTGGAGAATACCTCCTGCATGGGCGCGCCACTGCATTGGGTTGCCATCTGCTGGTAGAAATCGACGGAGTGTTTTTCATCGTGCATGGCGAAGGCCAGGGCGTCCTGGGGAGATGCATTCTCATCCAGGGGTCTTTCCTGAACGATTAAGGTCAAGTTCATGCTGGGACCAGCCTTTTTTTCCTCCTCATGAAGGCCGACTGTTTCTCCGACTAAGGCTTTTTCCAAGGCGTGTTTATGTTCCAATTCCTCAAGGGCCAACTCCTTGAGGAGCTTCCTCGCCGATTGGTTCTTCACGATCTTCAGTACACGTCGGTAGATTTCAAAACTCCTCTGCTCCTGTTCGATGGCCTTCTCCAATGCCCCTTCCAACGTATAACAAACTGCTTCCATAAGTACCCTCCCTATCGTTTCAGTGAAATAGACCTTTCAATTGGGTTTTATTCTACCGTTAACCGGATCCGGATTTCAATACGAATCGAGCATAATATTTTTCCTTGCCAAATCGCAAGGATTGGTCATACTTACAGTGAATCGATGGGATGTCGATCCGCTTGCTCCGTTGGCTTCGAGATACTTCCCAGTTGCTTGCTCCATTTTTCGGTTGTCGATGACTCATGGGGCAAATGAGAACGTCTCCATGATAAGGGAGATTTGATGGATGCCATTTCAATTATATGCATAGCATTTGGACTGGCAATGGATGCTTTTGCCGTTTCTGTCACAAGCGGAGTAGCCATTAAATACCTAAGAGTCAAGAATGCCCTAACGATTGCGACGTGTTTCGGATCATTTCAGGCTTTTATGCCATTCATGGGCTGGTTAGCGGGGCTCAGTTTGAGGGATTTTATTTCAGGGGTTGACCATTGGATCGCTTTTGGGCTTTTGAGTGCGATTGGTTGTAAAATGATTTACGAATCATGTAAGGTAGAATCTATCAAGAGGGAAATAAACCCACTGAATATCTTTGTTTTACTGATATTATCGGTCGCAACAAGTATTGATGCTCTAGCAGTTGGAATAAGCCTCTCATTCTTGAAAATCTCCATCGCGGTCCCAGCGATAATCATTGGAATCGTAACGTTTCTGTTAACGTTACTCGGAGTTTTTATTGGTAATAGGTTCGGACACTTTTTCGAAAATAAGATCGAAATCGTAGGCGGCCTCATTTTGATCGGAATTGGGACAAAAATATTGATTGAACATTTAGTATAGAGGACGCCTGTAGAAGCTTTCTCTTCCTTTATAGGCTAGCCTGGAATTTCAGACCGCGTCACTCCGTTATCCGTGAGCGTAATATGGTGGAGAGATGGAATACCCATGGAGGGCGGGCAGGCTTCGCCGTGAGTCTTCGACCCTGAGCTCCATTCGGCCCGAGTCTTCGACCCTGAGCTCAGACCGAAGGGCTCATGGCCGAGGGCAGACCCGAAGGACTCAGCCGAACGGAAGGGGGGAGTATTTTCCGCCTATCCCGCCAGCGGCGGGAAAAGGGTCATTTCGGAAGCATTGAAGCGAAGAGACAAGGGAGTACTCAATCAATCCGGGAAACTTCTTCCATTAATTATTTGAAATTTTTGTAAAAATGGTGTATAAGAAAATTTGCTACCGTTAAAGAGGAAAATCATGACCCAAAAAAGCAAGGTGCTAGTCATCGATGATGAGGAGACCATTACCCGAATATTGACCAAGATGCTCAATCAAGATTATGAAGTCCATGTTGCCAATGACGGCAAATCTGCCCTGCATCTAGTCCAGACCCATGTTTTTGATTCCATTATCGTGGATCTGATAATGCCGGAGATGGATGGCCACGAGGTAATCAAGAGGGTTTCAAGGGTCGATCCAGATATTCCCTGTATTGTAATAACAGGTTACTCCACCGAGGATAATGCCATTGAGGCCCTGAAGGAGGGGGCCTTCGACTACCTGAAGAAACCCCTGAACCGAAATTTAGTGAAGTATTCGGTGAAACGTGCGGTGGAGCAAAGGAGGACGAAGTACGAAAACAAGCAGCTCGTCGAAAGGCTGAAGGAAGGCAGGGAGAGGTTGAGGCAGGCCAATTATCTCCTATTTAGTGAAAAAGAGACCCAGCAAGAAAAGATCTTATCGCTGCAAAAGGAACTGGACCAGCTCAAGAGCGAATTCACCAGCTTTAGGCTTCAGGAAAATAGATTGGCGGAAATCAAAATAAAGCTCAATGTGTCGGGGGACCTCGAAACCTTGTTAGAAAGGGTTGCAGAGATACGGGATATCATGATGGCTCGTGCAATTAACCTCTATAGTATCAAAAAGGACGACCAGGGAGCTGAGTTTGTCAAATCCCTCATATGGGCCAATAGACTCCTTGCCCACTCGGAAGTCAATGAGTTCACCTTCCCAATGGGTGAGGGCTACGCGGGCATTGTAGCGGAGACAGGGGAAGAGGTCACCGCAAAGGAGGTCCAATACGACAAACGATTGTCGGATTGGTATAAGGAAAAGGTCGGCTTTCAAATCGAGAATGTCCTTTGCCTTCCCTTGCGACATAACGGGAAAATTACCGGTGTCCTCGAGATAGTTAACAAAACTGACCCTGAGGGTGGTATCGATAAATTCGGTTTTACGGAACAAGACCGGTCCATGCTGAGGGAATTATCGATTCACATCTCCTCTGTGATGGACAAACTCAATTTAGTTCAATACGATGGGCTTACGGGATTGTTGAACAGGGATCCCTTTTTCGATACCTTGATCCTTAGGATTACCGCTCATCGGAAGAGGAGGGATGAAAGGGGGTTTCCTGTTGCCGTCGTCATGTCGGATATTGACGACTTCAAGAATTTCAACGATCGCAACTCTCATATCGAAGGGAATAAACTCCTCAGGGAACTGGGGAAGATCTTGAAAGGCAGTATGCGCGAGGAGGATTTGGTCAGTCGATATGGAGGTGAGGAGTTTATCTTCTATTTATCTAAGATCTCGAGTATGGAACAAGCTTGTCAATTTACCGAGCGAGTAAGGAAGACAGTGGAGGGGCATTATTTTCAGAATCAAGAGGTTCAGCCCAACGGGAACTTGACGATGAGCTTCGGCGTGACCCTGTTTCCATCGGAGGTCATCGATCAATTTGGGATGCTCCGGCGGGAGGATCTCAATCAGATTGCCGAAGAGGCGGATAAGGCCCTGCTGGCCGCCAAGGGCTACCAGGACTTCAAAGGTGATGATGGAAGGAGGGGAAACCGCATCTGTGTCTTCGATAGAGAAAGTGGAGATTCGGATTTCGAAAGGATATGGCTTTATGCTGAGGCCTAAAGGGCCAGCTCATCTCCGCAAGGATTAATGGAAAAGGCCCCATCCATTTGGTGGCGGGGCCTTTCGGTTTGCTTCGAGGGGCATAGAATAGACATCATCAATTTGATATAATTGTTAAAGATGACCAACGTGAGGAAATAAGGTCAAAGGGGAAAGAGACCGTGTCCATTAAGAAGATTGAAAAACAGATCGAGAAGCTATCCCTTGAGGAGAAACAGCGACTTCTGAGCGATGTCCTTGAGAAATTTAGAGAGGAAGCCTTAAAGAACCGGTCGTGAAAGCTGGATCTACACCTCGCCCGGGAACATGGCGACGCAGTAGAGGAAAAGGCTACGGGAAAAGGGCCAAACGCCTTATGGTATAAAGTCGTATGGTCGATGATCGGTAAGTAGGTTGTCGAGGCTCTTCACTTCCTTAGAATCCATCCCGTTCTGGATGGTTTTTCTCCCTTGGGTATGAAGTTCAATGCTATCCGGGTGGCCATCATTTTGAGTAATTCACCGGTAACCGCCCGAACTCAGCCGCTCTTCGTCCTACTGTTTTCCTTCTACTCGTTGGAGCTTCTATAATAAGGGGAAGGTGATGGGGCTGAAAGAAATCGAGACCGATGTGCTGGTGGTGGGCAGCGGAGTCGCTGGGGTTATGGCGGCCTCAAAAGCCGCTCGAATGGGATGCAAGGTGGTACTCGCCAGTAAAGTTTCCATGAGGAGTGGAAATTCAGCCCTTGCCAACGGGGGGTGGCTTATTCCTTCAAAGGATTTTTCACCCGATGAGTATGTTAAGCTGGTTATGGAAGTGGGGAAGATGATCAACGAGGTCAAACTGGTTCGAATACTGGCTCAAAGAGGTGGGGCCATGATAAGGGCATTGATGGAGATGAAGGTGCCTCTGGAGAGGAGGGGTGAAAGATATTGGTGGGTCAAAACGGGTGCGTCGAAGAGAGGACCAGGCACTCTCCTTATGAATGGGCTCTTGGAGCACATAAGAGACGAACGGATAATAGCCCTTCCCTGGTGTTTCATCACCGAATTGTTAATGGATGAGGGGCGGGTTTCGGGGGCTGTTGGGGTTTCCAGGGAGGAGGGTCAGGTGGTCATCCGTGCAAAATCCGTCGTATTGGCCACGGGAGGGGGCGGCGGCATTTACAGCCGCCATGACAATCACAAAAGGATTAAGGGGGACGGGTATTGGCTCGCATTAGGGGTGGGGTTACCTTTACGGGATATGGAGTTCGTTCAGTGTTACCCTCTTGGTTTGGCCGAACCCCATTTACCCCCCATTATTGTTCCACCACCATTCCCAAAAGAGGCAAGGGCCATCGACTCCAAGGGAGAAGATCTCATCAAGAAACATGGCCTTCAGTTCGATTTGAACGAATCCATCGTGAGATATCGGGATCAATTCACCTTAATCCTCAGCAGGGAAACGGAGAAGGGAAAGGTCTATCTGGATTATACAGGTGTTCCGGAGAAGAAGTGGAAGAGGCCTCCTCTGAATCGACTCGGGAGGATATACCCCGATTTTCGTAATCGGTCCTTTTCCATCGCCCCAGTCGTTCACTTTTTTATGGGAGGCGTCGAGATTGATGGCCGTACTCAGACTGAAATCCCTGGTCTTTTCGCCGCTGGTGAAGTGACCTCAGGTGTCCATGGGGCCAATCGAGTGGGCGGGAATGCCCTGACGGAGTGCGCTGTATTCGGGGATATAGCGGGGGAATCGTCAGCTCGATATGCCATAGAATCGCGCCAAGGGAAACCGAAACGGGAAATAGTCCGGGGTAAGTTTCCATGGAAGAACGAGACGAAAGGGACAAGGGAGATCCTCCATGAGGTTCAGAATTTGACCTGGACCCATGCTGGTCCCATAAGAAATGCAAAATCCCTGCGGGAGGGATTATCAAGAGTCTCCGAGATGGAGGGGAGATTAGCCGAGCTCGAGGCAGCGGGAAGGTCTATTGAGCTGAGTGAGGTGAAGGGCAGTGTATTGATATCGAAGGCCATCATGAGGGCAAGTCTGGAAAGGGAAGAGAGCCGCGGGGCTTTTTACAGGGAGGATTTTCCCCAAAGGGACGACGACAATTGGCTCAAGAATATTCTCCTTAAGCTAGATGGGGAGACGGGTGATTTTATCGTCTCCCATCGACCCGTGGAGGGACTTTGATGAATAGCAGCCTAGATGTCAACCTGATTGAGGAGAGAGAAGACAATGGCGAACGGGTTCAGGTACGAAGTAATCGAGGGCTGGGAGCAGCTCCCGGCAGGGTACGTGCATCGCGACGTAGATGGAGTCGCCGTTGACTCCCAGGACCGCGTCTACCTAGTGACTCGTAGCGACGCGCGAGTGATTGTGTACGAGCGCGACGGTACTTTCGTTACATCTTGGGGCGAGGACATCTTCACCCCACGCACCCACGGGATCACGGTCGGCCCGGACGACTCAGTGTACACGGTAGACGACGGCGATCATACCGTCCGCAAGTTTACCCCCGAGGGGGAACAGATTATGGTAATCGGCACCCCCGGGGTCCCGTCAGACACTGGCTACGACAAGGAGAAAGGATTGACCAGTATAGCTCGCGGAGGACCACCCTTCAACCGCCCCACAAACGTCGCCATCGCTTCAAATGGAGAACTCTACGTCTGTGACGGATACGGTAATGCACGGGTGCATCGGTTCACCGCCGATGGCAAGCTGGTCCACTCTTGGGGGGAGCCCGGCACTGGTCCCTGTCAGTTCAACCTCCCCCACGGCATCTGCGTGGCCGCCGATGGGCGAGTGTTGGTAGCCGACCGCGAGAACGACCGTATCCAATTTTTTAGCCCTGATGGCGAGTACCTCAATCAGTGGACGCACGTCCAACGTCCGACGGATATCGTCATAGACCGCGAGGGACTGATATACGTCTCTAGCTTGTGGTGGCGGGTAGGGCAACATTCCTTCGTCAACGGCCCCATCCGGTACGACCTCCCGGGACACATCAGCATCCTCGATCCTAACGGCAACGTCCTGCTGCGCTGGGTCAGCGCCGATCGCTGTGCGCCCGGCAATTTCGTTGCTCCACACACGTTATGCGTAGACTCTAACGGCGACCTCTATGTTGGTGAGGTGACCTACACTTTTGGGGTCGCAACGGGTCTGGTCCCACCGGATTGTCACACGTTTCAGAAATTCGCTCGCAAAGGATCCCCTCCCAAGGCCTAGTCCAAGCAGGAGGGAAAGGTACAATAGAGAAGGGCACCCTAACCCTCCGGGGGTGATTATCCTTTCTAACTTTGGATGGATGGGGTATATTTTTTCTAAGCCCTTCCGGGAGTGAAGTATGCGGGCGGATATACAATTTATTCCTCTGGACGTGCAGGCCAAAAAGGCTGAAGGAAAGGTCTTCGTAGTCATCGATGTATTGAGGGCGATGACCACCATCATCGAAGCATTATCCAATGGATGCACCGAGGTGATCCCTGTTGTGACAGTCGATGAGGCCTTCGATCTGGCGAAAAGATTGTCAAGGAAAGATACGCTGATCGGGGGAGAATGGGGCGGATTGAAGGTGAAAGGGTTCGATTTGGGCAATTCTCCCAGGGAATATACCCAGGATTTGGTATCGGGAAAAAGGGTTATTCTGACCACGACCAACGGGACCAAGGCCCTGCAATCGGTAGCCGGATGTGAGCACATCCTCGTAGCCGGGTTCACTAACGTTCAGGCGGTTGTCCAACGATGTATAGCCTTAAAGGCAGATCCAGTGGTGGTTACGGCGGGTAGGAAGGGTAGGTTCTCGTTGGAGGATGTAGTATGCGGGGGAATGATGATGGACCTGTTGGGAAAAGAAAGCGTTGCCCTAACGGATGGCGCTAGGGCCTCGCGAATCCTCTACAAGGCCTTCGATCATGATCTTCTGGAGATGGCAAGGACCTGTGACCACGGACGGGAATTGATAAGACTGGGATTGGGGGAGGATTTGGCTTTCTGCGTACAAACCAATGTTTCCCCATCGGTTCCCGTATTCAAAAAGGGGTCCATCACATTGGATTGAGTAGATTGAAGGCCTTTTCGAAGATGGCGTGCGTTCGTACAATCCGTAAATTCCATAGCATAGAAGGGGATAAATAGGATGGTCAAATCCAAGGTTTCCATCGCACGATGTCCGGATTATTCCATAAAATCCGTGCTGAAGGCGGTGAAGGGCGCCGTTGACCTGTTGGGTGGAATGGACGCCTTCGTCAAGAGGGGGGATCGAGTGTTAATCAAGCCCAACCTCCTGGTGGCAAGGGACCCGGATAAGGCCGTAACCACTCACCCCTCCGTCGTGAAAGCCATCATCCAATTGGTTAGAGATGCCGGTGGCGTTCCTTTGGTAGGCGATAGCCCTGCAATAGGAGGGCTTTTGAAGGTGGCATCTAAGGCAGGAATTTATGATGTTATTCGGGAGATGAATTGCAGGCTGGTGGACTTTGACGATGTCATGGAGGTCAAAGGGTCCCATCAAGGGGTCTTCACAAGGTTAGGGGTGGCCAGGGTTGTCATGGATTGCGATCTTCTGATCAATCTTCCCAAGTTGAAAACCCACGGTATGACCACTATGACCTTATCGGTGAAGAACCTCTTCGGGTGTATTCCGGGTACGAAAAAAATCCAATGGCATTTCAAGGCGGGGGTTAATAGGCACTCTTTCGCCCAAATGCTCGTGGACCTTTACGGGATAATCAAGCCAAGGCTAAATGTGGTCGATGCCATTGTTGGCATGGAGGGAGATGGGCCGGGCGGTGGGGAACCTCGGAAGATCGGGTTGATTTTCGCAGGCACTGATGGAATCGCCGTTGATTCGACCATCTGTGATGTGGTTGGACTCTCGCCCCTAGACCTTTTGACCAACAGAATTGGGTCTGATTTAGGTTTGGGAGTTTGTCAGCCGAAGGATATCGAGATCGTGGGCGCGGAGATTGATGAGGTGAAAGTAAGGGGGTTTCGTTTTCCCAGGAGCATGGAGCCCCAATGGGGACTTCCGCAACCTTTGAGAGGTTTATTGAGGAATTCTATGACTGCAAAGCCGCGAATCAAGGAGAACATATGTAAACTCTGCGACATGTGTGTTGACGGATGTCCATCCCAAGCGATGACTATGGAGAGAGGGAAGATCGATATCGATTATTCCAAATGCATCCGGTGTTTCTGCTGTTCCGAGTTCTGTCCCGAAAAAGCCATAGACATTAAGCAGGGATGGCTTTTGAGGCTATTTGGAGGGTCCCACGGGGAGATTAACCAAAAAGACCCATGAGAAATATTAAATTGACCATCGAATATGACGGGACGTGCTATCACGGCTGGCAGATTCAGCCTAACGTTGAGACTATTCAGGGAACCATGGAAGGGAAACTCGCGCAAATCACGGGAGAGACGGTGAGATTGGTTGCCTCCGGCAGAACCGATACCGGGGTCCACGCCATGGGGCAAGTAGCTCATTTCAAGACCCGTAGCTCCCTCGATGTTCTGTCCTTTCTAAAAGGCCTCAACAGTCTCCTACCCGAGGATATCCGGGTTAAAGACGTTGAGGAGGTTGACGAAGCATTCCATGCCCGTTTTAGTGCAAAGGGAAGGGTTTACCAGTATAGGATTTTCAATGGGGAATTGCCTTCCCCCTTTTACCGCCATTTCTCATGGTTCATCCCGGGAAAATTGGATTTGGCCAGCATGAGGGAGGCGGCCATGAAACTGAGAGGTAGCCACGACTTCTCCTCCTTTTGCTCGACCGGTTCCGACCACTCAAGTCCCATACGGGAGATCTATACGATTGATGTGGGGATGAGAAGAGACCTCATCATTATAGAGGTGGAGGCCAACGCCTTTTTGAAGCAAATGGTACGAAATATTGTGGGAACCCTTGTTGAGGTGGGAAGACGGAAGCTGACTCCTTCCCAATTCGGTGACATTCTGGAGGCGCGGGACAGGCGAAAGGCCGGAATAGCAGCAGCGGCCCAAGGACTTTTTTTGGTCAGGGTGAATTACTGAATGGGTTTTGGAGAGATTTCCCCCCCTCCCTTGACATGAGAAAACATTCATGGTGGGAGAGTAACCTCACATGGAGCTGGATTCCTCCGGGGTTACACACAGCTCGGCAACGGCTTCAGCAATATTTACCGAGGGTTCTGCGAAGCGCTTCAGCATCTCCCGGGCCTCCGTATCTTCGAATTGCCGGACCGGTGACTTGAAGAGATAGGCACTGGCCTCGATGATAGGCCCGGAAAGCCCCCGGTCTAAAGCCACCTTGGCAGCCCGTACGGCATCCATGATTACCCCAGCAGAGTTGGGCGAATCCTCCACCGAGAGACGCACCTCGATATTCATCGGCACGCCACCGAATTGCTCCGCCTCGATTCTCAGAAAGCAGAGTTTCTTGTCCTTCAACCAAGATACGTAATCGCTGGGACCAATATATATGTTTTGAGGATCGAATTCCTTGTCATCCATCTGGCTGAGAACCGATTGAGTCTTGCTCGTCTTTTTGCTCTCCAGCCGTGTACGATCCAGCATATTGAGGAAATCGGTATTCCCTCCCACGTTGAGTTGATATGAGCGCTTTATGGGTTGACCCCTGTCCTCGAATAGCCTGGTCAATACCCTGTGGATTATGGTGGCCCCCACCTGAGATTTGATGTCATCACCGAGGATGGGAAGCCCGGCTCTCTTGAAGCGACCCCCGTAAATCTTGGAAACAAATACGGGTATGGCGTTCACAAAGGCACAACCCGCCTCAAGGCAACAGTCAGCATAAAAGAGGGTATTCTCCTCACTGCCCACCGGAAGGTAGTTGACTACCACATCAACCCGCCTTTTCCGAAGACTTCTGACAATGGCGTCCTTTGCCTTGGCCTTGCGAGGGTAAATATTTGCCTTGGGCCTGAAACGATCCGACTCCGGGTACTGGTCGTTTTGCGGGGGTATGCTGTCGATGAGGTATCCCATCTCAACGGGACAATCCAGAAAGGGAATGTCCTTCTGAAAGACCGTGGTACAGTTTGGTTCGGCAAAGATTGCCTCCGACAGATCCAGGCCTACTTTTCTTTCGTCCACATCGAAGGTGGCCACGAATTGAATATCGCAGGCTTGATAGCCGCCCAAGTTCTTGGTAATCAGACCTGGAATATCTGCATCCGGGTCCTTGTAATAAAAGCGTCCCTGCACAAGCGAACTGGCGCAGTTTCCCGCGCCAATAATACCAGTTCTAATCTCTTGCATGTTAGAACATCACCTCCTTCGTTGTCTTCAATAAATCGGAGAGATTTGAAAGGCAATAGGGGAATCGGCTTCGATTCGTTCCGAAATGCAAACGGGAAGACCTTGGGATATCCGATGCGATATCAAGCGGCTTATTTTTGGCCCAAGGAGTAAATACATTATCCAGATCCTCCCTTTGGGAAGGAATTCACATAGACAACAGAATGCGGTAAAAAAAAACCATCGGGCCTCCCAATGGTTTACCATCCCACACCTTTTGAAAAAGTTCAGCCTGGACGTTTTCCCAAAACCACCGGAAGAAACCTATCAAATGGGGTAAATCCCCGTAATGGGGATACCAAAATGCAAAAAAAGTATAATCCTTTCCCTTCCGATTGTCAATACCTAAATTTTCTTGCAGCGGGAAATTATTCCTTTTCGTAGGCGATCGTGGGTCCTATATCCGGATGAGGTCGTATTTTCTCGATCCCAGGCCGATTTTCTCCGCATATTGCAATTGGACACCCCAGTCGATCTGGGGGTAGATGGCCCGAAATTTATCTTCCCCGGGCCTCAGATGAGTATTCAACCTGGACTTCTTGTTTCCCGATTGGGCGTTGACTAAATCGACGGAGGCCTGGTCTATGGCCACGAGATCACAGGAGGCGAGAATTCCGATGTCCCCCACGATGGGGGCATCGGAATGACCGTAACAATCACAGGCAGGGCTCACCTGGGTCAGAAAGTTGAGGAAGATCGATTTTTCCCGCTTTCCTACAAGGGCCCCATAGGCGTATTCCGCCATCTTCTTTTGGAAAAGGGCTGCGTCATTGTCCCATTGAACCTGAATGGCTCCCTCCGAGCAGACCGACAGACATTCTCCACATCCAACGCATTGTTGTGGATCAATACGGGCCTTCTCGTTGAAGATGGAGATAGCCCCTTGTGGGCAACAGGTGATACAGGTTTCGCATCCGGTACAGCGGGAGGTTTTCACCTTTGGGGCCACGCTTGAATGTTGTTTCAATTTCCCCCCGCGGCTGGAACACCCCATGGCCAGATTTTTCAAGGTACCTCCAAACCCCGAGAGTTCATGGCCCGTAAAATGGCCAACTCCAATGATGGCATCAGCGGTGAAGATGTCGTGAGCGATGCTCACCTCACGGTATATCGGCTTGTCGATCCTAACCGTGACGGAGGCATTTCCGCGGATCCCGCCGGCGATGATAACGGGGGCATCAACGACGGAGTAGTCAAACCCGTTTTGAATGGCCGTGATGATATGGGAGATCGATTCCTCACGTGTACCCGTGTAGAGCGTGTTGGTATCCGTAAGAAAGGGTTTTCCTCCACATTCCCTGATCGTATCCACGATCCTTCGGATAAAGATAGGCCTGACGAAGGCGGTATTTCCCCTCTCCCCGAAGTGAAGTTTTATGGCCACCAGATCATTGACCTTGATTTTTTCCCCAATTTCAACCTCCTGTAGAAGTTCATTTACCTTGTCCAACATGGTCCTTTTAAAAGTACTCCGGAGGTCTGAGAAAAAGACCAGGCTGTTCTTCATGGTATCTCCTTTTTCGAGACGAGATCAGGCCGGAAGTGTAGTGTAATTTGACCTCGATGTCAATCTTGCCATGGCGGAAATTTCCTGAGTGTCTGAAGAACACCTTTGTCCCTTCGCTTCAATGCTTCCGAAGTGACCCTTTCGGGGTTCGCAGGCGGGGAATACT
>CBDUXJ010000020.1:0-17082 GCA_965371165.1 uncultured Syntrophobacterales bacterium
TGCATCTGGATCTTTTTTCTTTGCCGTCTGATTTCGACTTTTTACGAAATCATCAAATATTAAAGTAAAAACTCCGGAAACTCCAGTGATAAGTTCCTTGACAAGAAAGGAGTTATTTATGTTTATAATATTGTCAAGGTATCTTTCCTCCCAAAGGGGCTCAGTGCTTCGACCCGCAAAAACTGAGAAACGTTCGTCTTGGAACTGATGAATCGAAGGGGTAGGGCATGATACGGTTTAGGGTGTGGTTCAGGTGTGCTGCTATACACGATCCGGTCAGCCCAATTGTGGTTAAACCGGCCATTATTGGGTGGGATGCCAAGGAGAGGAAGGTTGAGCTTAAGATCGACAGGGCATTCACAGGAGAAGAATTGGTGAAGAGGATGCAGGGATGGGTTACGGTGGACCCTTCCCCCTTGATCGAAGTGATTGGCAGGTATGGGAGGCTCAAGATATTGGACGATCGGGATTTGGTGGTTGAGTTGGAGGATGAGAAGGATTGTAAGGAGCTTCAGAGAGAGCTCCGTGAGCGGTTCGGCAACGAGGTTGATTTGGAACCATACAGCTCATAGCCTGAGGCGATGGGACTCGACGGCACTCGGGTGTCTTTTCCCCGGTCATATGGTAGCCTTTTCAACCGATGCGGGGCCGGTGCAGTCATATTCGGGTAAATTGGATCGGCTGTGAAGGTTATTTGGGATCTGGAGCAAGGGGCTTGGATTTATTGAGGGGATAGGGAGAGGGAGAGGGTAGTTTGATACCTCGGGGAGGGGGGGCCATGGGGGATATCGTAAAATTCGACGAATGCATGGAGACGGAGAAGAAGAAACGAAAACAGGAAAGGATAAAGACGCTTAACGCCATGAGAAAAACTTTTGAATGCACTAAATGCGCCCTGAAGTGTAGCCGTTGTGGAACTCAGGTTGACATATCCCGAACCTCGTCCTATTTAAAGGAGGCTCCTTACCGATTTTGCGTGAGTTGTGAGGACGAGTTTAAGGATTTCCTGGATAAAACGAAGGGCAATAGTCGAAAGGACCTCTATTGGCACAACCATGAGTGGATGGCGATGTGGCAGGCATGGGTCCACTATCAAGTGGCGATTAAGAAGTACGAAAATTCCAGGGAATTCAAGAGACTATTGAATGATCTTAGAGGGGAGTTGGAGTAAAACAGCGATGGATTTCCCTCCATGTCCGCAACCGATGTTGAGAGGGAGTTGTCCCCCGCCAATGGGGTACCAGTTATCCTTCCTTAATATGACATCCGGTGCAGGCGGTCGGTCCGGTTTTTTTGCCCTCGGTTTTGAGTTTTCGGTGGCACTCCCTGAAGCAGTTCCTATGGAGGGTACTCTTTAAGTCTTCATGGCAGGATGAGCATTTATTGAACCCCCCTTCCATTTGTAAGTGGTGGCAGGCGTCGCAGTCGAAGCCGTAATCCTCGGTGTGCTTCGTGTGGGCGAAGGTGACCCTTCCCCAGTGGCTCTTCTCAGCATAGGAGACAATCTCGGGCGCCTCAGTTCCTGGTTCTGCCACTTTCACCGAAACGGGCTCCGATTTTGCCTTTCTAACTACAGCGCCAGCTCCAAACTTTCCGGTTATTTCCCTCTTCGGCGGCGCTTCCGGCAGCTCAAAGATGGATGTCCAAACAATTCCTAAGACAAACATGCAACAGATGATAACGAAAAGCCTCGTAATTTAGCATCACCCCTTTTGTCGGATTAGTACGGCATTATAGGCCGATCGACATCATGGTTATTTCCACGTTGACAGGAAAATGAAATATAGCAAAACCGAGCTGTCAAGTAAATATATAAGTAACGATACAAGGAAAGGGAAATGATGTGGAATTTTATCACCATTTTCCTTGAGAGCACGTTACCAGTGAGGTTGGACGGACTATACGGTTTTTTACCTGCCAAACCTTCTTCCCCTCTGTTGATAACTTCTGATGGCCCTCAAGAAATCGATTTTTCGAAAGGCAGGCCAGTTGACATCGCAGAAGTAAAATTCGCTATAGGCGCTCTGCCATAGTAAGAACCCGCTCATCCTGATTTCACCGCTTGTCCTTATGATGAGATCGGGGTCGGGGAGATCTAAAGTATATAAATGCCTGCTTATTTCGTCAGGGGTTACGTGCCGTATGATATCCTCCAAGGATTCCCCATTACTGAATTTTTCCCTTATCAATTCTTTAAGGGCGTCAGCTATCTCTTCCCGTCCACCATAGCCCACCGCGATATTGAGGGAAAAATTATCATAGTCTCCGGTAGTTTCTTCGGCTTTTCTGATCACCTTTCGGGTCGTTTCAGGGAGAAGCTCCATATTACCGATGGCCTTGATCTTCATTCCCCTCTTATGGGTAAGGGGATCTTGGGAGAGTTGTTGAATCTTCCCCTCGATGACCTGGAGTAATTCCTTCACCTCTTTTCGGGATCTGGACACATTTTCCGTGGAAAATACCCAAACGGTGATATCACGAATTTTCAACTCTTCACACCAAGATAGAACCTCATCGAGTTTGTCAGCGCCCTTTCTGTGGCCTTCGGTGATAGTCTTTAATCCCCTTTCAATGGCAAATCTTCGATTCCCATCTAAAATGAGCCCGACGTGACGTGGGGGCATTTTGCCCTTCACCTCCGATAGGAGCTTGTTTTCGTAAAAGCGGTAGATTAAGTCTTTGATAGGCTGCATTTTTCCTCATACCTATTTTACCATCTTTCCCCGAAGTGTAAATGTATTTTTTATCCCTGAGAATCCGCCGGGGATTTTATGGCCCTTCAATTGCATGGGTTAAGGAGTTGTCGAGGGCCTTTTTTATAACTGGTATAAATAATCTTCTAAAGGATGGGACTTTTATCGGAACAGCGGAGTTTCTAGAAATGTCAGCAAGCTCCAATATTTTCATTGTTGCAAATGCTGAGTAGTTTCTATTATAATAATAAGTTATTCGAGAAAATCTCTGTGATGAGACATTGAAAAATAAATCGAAAGGAGATGGATCTCAAAGATGGAATGGTTGACGACGTTCGTAGAGTATTATGATCAAAATAAGATTGTCTTTGCCATCGCCGCCATCACTATCTTCGTGCTGCTCCTGGCTCGATTCAAATCCCTGCTTTTCAGATTATTTCTCCTCGCATTGGTCCTTTTCGGGACGTACTACTGGGTTACTCACCTCAGTGGAGAGGTCTCGGAGCTCAAAGATCTCATTATCGAGAGGTATTTCCCGACGGAACGCCTGAAATAGGGCACTAACGGTTGGAGAGATATGAGGCATATCTTTTGGTGGGTTTTCCACATTCTCGTGCTCTTAGTCTGTACGGGTTTCCTCATTTTGGGGGTTAATATGCTCCGAGGGGCCTATGGGATGCGATCCCCCTTCAATTTTTTTATCGCCTTTTTTGGTTCATCCATGATGATACTGATCAGCGGGAGTTTGATCGTGGGTATTGTTATCAGAATAATCCTCCGTTGGCGAGGCGTATTCAATAACCAGGTGAGCCAGGGATGACTCCACAGGTATTGGGGCGTATCAGTGGGTTGGGTTAGATAGATTCATGGACGAACTCTTCAAGGCACGATAGAATAGTATGATTGAATATAAGGTAGTAGAAACCAGTAGCGTAACCGACGATCAGTTGGAGAGGATCATTAACGAATGGGTAGGGAGGGGATGGTCGTTTGATAGTATCCATTTCGTCGTTCGAGAGGCATCAAGACGTCCATCCATGGCTTTTTTAATGTTCACCAAAGAAAAGTAGGGGGGGAGAGAGGGCTGATTTCGATCCTGATTATCCAATGAGGAAGCTGATATGAAAAACGTACACTGGATTATCGTTCTTTTGTTTTTACTTCTGGGGAGCTTTTTTTGGATCTATTCCCTTTATAAGCGCCCGATCAAGAGTCTGAAGGAGGAAACCATCCAGTTGAAGGCGGACATTGAGTCGCTCAAAAAGGCGGGGAAGATAACGGCTGAAAAAATGGGCGTGGAGAAAAAAGCGGTCCAGAAAAAGATTAGGGCTATGGTGGCACAAATCAAGAAAAAAGAAGCGAACCTCAAAAAGCTCAAAAAGGAAACCCAGATATATCGGGGGAAATTGAGTGCCCTCAAAAAAAAGGTTGAGTTGAAAGAGGGAAAAGTGAAGGAACTCACTACCCGTGAAGAGATAAAATCCCAGGTTTTAACTAACGTAAAAAAACAGGTGGAAGAACTTCACAAGGCGATTCAAGATTTGAGGGAGAAGGGTGAGGTTAAAGATCAGAAGATAGCTGAGTTGACCCAGACTGTGGAGAAGGCCCGGCAGGAAAAGAAGTTGATACAAATGCGGATAGAAAACAGGGACCAGGTGATTCGGGATTTAAAAAAAGAGGTTATTCATTTACAGAAAGACCTGATGAAAGTTGAGGCCCAGAATCATGAGAAAGATCGTATCATCAAAGATTTGAACCAGCAATTGGAGTTGTCCAAGAAACCTGGATCTTCCCCGCATTCCGGGGAAAGGTCGAAATAGTGGAAAATCCCTTCCTTGACTTGAATTACGTATAGCTTATATTGCAAGATGTAAAGACCCTCTCGGTTCGAGGTATTTGATGATTAAGGGAAAAATCCTCATCGTTGATGATGAAGAGAGTATCTTGAAGTCCCTTAGCGGAGTTCTAGAGGACGAAGGATATCAGACGATTACCGCCAGCAATGGCAAAGAGGCCCTCGAGATATATGGCAGGGAATTTCCCGATGTCACTTTTTTGGACATCTGGATGGCCGATATGGATGGCCTGGAGGTCTTGAGGAGGTTAAAGGCTCAGGACCCTGATGGGGTCATTATCATGATATCCGGACATGGAACGATTGCCTCGGCGGTGAAGGCTGTGAAATCGGGGGCTTTCGATTTTATCGAAAAACCGCTCAACATGAATGAGATTTTCCTCTCACTGGAAAAAGCAATTGAGCATCGGAACCTCCTCTTGGAAAACCGACGGCTTTGCGAGATGGTGCGGAAAAAAGATCGTGAGACGCAGCCTTACCTGTTCTCGGAAATGGAAGCAGCTGAGCAGGAGTCCCAAATTTCTCCACCAATAAAAGCCGTAAAAGATTCTCTTCCTCCCCCTAGCTCACAGAGCTTTCCGAAAGGGAGGGGAGTACGTCAAAGAACTTTGAAACAGAGTATGATCCTCTATGGGACAGGCCTCCATTCGGGACTGAAGACAGGTCTTATGCTCCTACCCCTTCCCCCTCATAGTGGGGTTCTTTTCGGCAACATTTATGATGAGCACACGGTTCCGGGAAAGTTGATGTATGTGGATGGGGCAGATCACGCAACCTCTCTGCGAAAGGGGCGAATAAGGGCGAAGACCATAGAACATTTCATGGCCGTCCTCCATGCCTATGGGATCAATAACCTCTTGGTGAAGATGAACGAAGAGATTCCCATTATGGATGGTTCGGCATTGGATTTCTGCAAGATTATAGAAGAAGGCGGTATTGAGGAGCAAGACGAGGTATTAGGAGAATTGGTCATCGACCGTCGATATGCAGTAGGGGAAATTGACTCGGACAAAAAGTATATTTATATCGAACCATCGGACTATTTCGGGGTACGGTATCTGCTAAATTATCCACCCCCCATCGGACGGCAGGAATACACGTTCATCATGAGGGATGAGGTGGCCTTCAAGGAGGAGATTGCCCCTGCCCGGACCTTTGGTTTCCTCAAGGATATCAAATCGTTGGCGAAGATGGGATTGGTAGAAGGGGGAAGATTGCACAACGTGATCATCCTGGATGAAGGGAGGGTTATGAACACAACCCTCAGGTTTTCCGATGAGTTCGTACGGCATAAGATCCTGGACATCATTGGTGATTTCTACCTCTTTAATCAGCCCATCAAGGGCTGGGTTACTGCCAACATGACAGGCCATGGCGACAATATCGCTCTGCTCAGGGAGATTCAGAAGGATTTGGAATAAGCCACCCAAGGAAAACCGGGAGACTATGAAGCCATCTGGAGAGACTCCTGGCATGGGTGGATGGAGGGATGGGCTTGCCCGCCGGGATTGGATGATCAGAGGCCCGTATCCAATTGCCCCAAGGGTTTGGAGAAGGTATATTTGACGGGCTCGACTACCAATTTCCTCCCTGCCAGGCTGAGGTTTCCTGTTGGGATGGTAAAGGGGAGGGAAATGATATAAATTGCCGACCCGACAATGATGGAGGAGAGAGCGACGGGTCTTACGAAGAGCAAATCCGCCGCAACTTCATCCGGAGATGGCTCCCTTGGTTCTGCCGCCGAAAGGGGCGTTACTGATAAGGACGCCAAGAATATCATCCCAATCCACACCGAAATCAATCTCTTTATGAATCTCATCGTTTTCCCCCATTAAAATTCCCACCTTACCCTTCATTATTAGCAGAGAATCCCCTAATCTTCAACTTTTTTTTGCGGTTCTCTCTTGACCTCCCCCTTATGGTGACAGGTAGCATAACAGCAGGTAAGGATCAGCCGGGTTTACAGGGAGTGCAAGATGTCGCGCTACATCCTGAGCAGCTTGAATTCGATGAGGATTTAAACCTCCCCCCAACGGAAAATCCGCATACTGACATCATCTTCTGAACACCGCTGGTGTGGCATTGGGTACATTCAATGGATTCGTTCTCCTTGAACACGAGTTTCTCGAAGCAATGATCGCATTTCTGACACTGATATTCGTATATTGGCATGGTCAGTCCTTATCTCCCAAAAGAGGCTGGGGTCCGCATTTTCCTCAGTTCATCGGCTATTTCATTGGCCCTTTGGGCCCTTGGCCAATCCTGTTCGACCTGATATTCCCTCCTCATTTTGCGGCAGATCTCCTCGGCTTTTTTCAAATGCTTCCCCTTTCCCCTTATATGGTTCTTAAATCTTACGAGTCCCTTGAGCTTTTGCAGGGCATTTCGGTAATCGTTGAGGTAGTATGAACTCGCGCCACTCGCAAATTGGCAGATGAATTTCAGCATCTCATTTTCCGGCTGTCTGCTCAGCGCTTTCTTGAAAACGCGGTGCGCCATATCGAAGTACTGGCTCTCTAGATAACTGTTTCCAGCGGCCCAATAAGCCTGATCTATCCCTCCTTTGAACATGGAAGCAAAGATTTTCTCCAGGCTTCCCCTTCCATAAACCCCGTGAAACAAGGCCCTGTTCTCCAGAAGGAACCTGGTTAATAACTGATTCTTGGAGTACTCTCTTAGCAATTCGCCCAGTTGTTCCTTAACATCGCGGAACAGTACTTTCAAGCCCTCCATGCCCTCCTTTAAGCCTTGTTCCGCTCGCAATAGGATCTTCCTAAAACGACGGAATTCCCTTTCCGGAAGGGGATTGCCGGCCCTTTGTTCGAGCTCCAGATATCTGGGTCCATAAACCTCCAATTGGTAAAGATTTTCCTTGAGTTTCATGGCTTCATGAAAAATGGAGCCGATTGTCAGGTCAAAGAGTTTCTCCTTATCATTGCATGTTTCACCCTCCTGATATCGAAAACGAGAGTGACATTTTTCCTTTAGGTTAAAGAGGGGGCTGGATCTTGTGGCATCGACCAATTCCTCCACGTTGGAGAACTTCAGGTTTCCCTGATGGTATCCTTTCACCATATTGGCAAACATGAGCGTCGATTCCAGAAACCCCTTTACGATCTCAACGATTTCGAAATCTTTCATCCTCGTAGTCATGCCCGAAAATCCCTTTTCTGATGTTGTGGTTCCAAAATCGACTGATTTTATTATAATCTCCACACCTCCCTTTGTCAATGAAGGCTGGGAGCGGCCGTCCCCAAAGAGTCCAGGTGGACCGCATCCACCGATAGGGAAAATGCGTCCCAAAAGGGGTTGACGGGAAAACGAGAAAAATTATATATATTAGGTGCTCTCGTATGGATCGGCCTATTTCGATCGAAGGAGGGGAAAATATGGCTATTAGAGTAGGGATTAACGGTTTTGGGAGAATCGGAAGGAATGTCTTGAGGGCATCCCTCGATAAGAAGGAGTTGCAATTTGTCGCCGTCAACGATCTAACTGATGCGAGAACCCTTGCTTACCTTCTGAAATACGACTCCGTCCATGGAGGATTCGACGCCCAGGTTGAGGCAGGGGAGGATTTCATCAGCGTCGACGGGAATAGAATCGGAATTACGGCCATTCGGGATCCAGGGCAACTGCCCTGGAAAGAGTTTGGGGTAGAAGTCGTTTTGGAAAGTACCGGGCGATTCCGAGATAGGGGGAGCGTGTCCAAGCACTTGCAGGCGGGGGCGAAAAGGGTTGTCATTTCTGCCCCGGCCAAGGATCCGGATGTCACCTTGGTTTTGGGGGTAAACGAAGACGATTATGATCCCGGAAATCATCATATCCTTTCCATGGGCTCTTGTACGACCAATTGTCTGGCACCCATCGCCAAAATTCTTTCCGATGAGTTCGGCATAGAATATGGCCTCATGACGACAATCCATGCATACACCAACGACCAGGTGATCCTGGATTTCCCGCATTCGGATCTCCGGCGAGCCCGCGCAGCGGCTATGTCCATGATCCCGACTACCACTGGAGCGGCAACAGCTGTGTCTTTGGTTATTCCCGAATTGAGGGGAAAAATGGATGGTATGGCCATTCGTGTCCCAACCCCCAATGTCTCGGTAGTCGATTTGGTTGCCTGGTTGAAGAAGGAGACCACGGTTGATGAGGTGAATGTAACCTTTCAACGGTATGCCCGGGGAGAGATGAAGGGAATATTAAACTATTCAGAAGAACCCCTTGTTTCTATCGATTATAATGGGGATCCCTACTCCTCAACGGTGGATGGAATCTCCACCAAGGTCATTGGCGGAAAGATGGTTAAGGTAATTTCTTGGTATGATAATGAATGGGGTTTCTCCAAAAGAATGGGAGAGTTACTTGTATTTATTTCGAAATAAGATGAGGTTTCCCATTGGCCTTAAGAGCCATTGACCAAATCCCGTTGAAGGGGAAACGGGTTTTCATACGCGTCGATTTCAACGTCCCCATGGATGAGCATGGCCACATAACCGATACGACCCGGATAGATAATGTCGCTGCAACGATTACCTATGCTATAGGACAAGGGGCAAAGGTCATTCTGGCCTCACATCTAGGGAGGCCAAAGGGGAAGACCGATCCGAAGTACAGACTTTTTCCTGTAGCGAGGCAATTGGCTGGGATTTTGGGGAAACCGGTTGCGATGGCAGAGGATTGCGTCGGGCAAAAGGTGCTGGAAAAGATCTATGAGCTGAAGGAAGGCGATATTTTGCTTTTGGAGAACCTTCGATTTCATTCAGGAGAAGAGGCCAACGAGGCATACTTCGCGAGGGAGCTTGCATCTATGGCCGACGTATATATCAACGATGCCTTCGGAGCGGCCCATCGGGCTCATGCATCTACTGAGGGGATTACGAAGTATATGGATGTCGTAGGGGCTGGATTTTTGATGAAGAAGGAGATCGATTGTCTCGAAAGGGCTACTGCAAACCCGGAGCGGCCTTGCGTAATGATATTGGGGGGCGCTAAGGTTTCCGACAAGATCGGGATCATCGGCCATTTGTTGAACAAGGTAACTACCTTACTCATAGGGGGAGGGATGGCTTATACGTTTCTGAAGGCGGAAGGAGTCGAGGTGGGGAAATCCCTGGTCGAGCGAGATCAGGTGGAACAGGCCCTAAGGATCGCTTCAGAGACAAATCGGAAAAGGGTGAAATTCCTCCTTCCCGTAGATCATATCGTTGGGGACCGTTTTGATCCCAAGGCCACGAAGAAGGTCGTTCCCAATGGAGAAATACCCTCCGAATGGGTGGCGATGGATATCGGCCCAAAGACGGTAAGGATATTTTCGGATGAGATCAAGGAAGCCAAGACCGTCGTGTGGAACGGCCCCATGGGCGTCTTCGAGATGGAGGCCTTTGCCCAAGGAACCATTTCCGTTGCAAAAGCCGTCGCTCAATCGAAGGCGTTTAGCATTGTGGGGGGCGGTGATACGGTTGCAGCGGTCAAGATGGCAGGAGTGGCCGATAGCATTTCCCACATTTCCACGGGGGGAGGAGCCACTTTGGAATTCCTGCAGGGGAAGAGTCTCCCGGGAATTGAAGCACTAAAAGAGAGAGGAGAAAAACGGTAGAGATGAGGATGGGATATGCGTAGACCAATTATAGTGGGCAATTGGAAGATGAACAAGACTGTTTCCGAGGCCGTCGATTTCGTCCGCCAATTAAGGGCATTGGTGGCCGATGTAAGGGACACCGATATCGTTGTCGCTCCTACCTTTACGGCATTGCAGGCGGTATCTCGGGAGATCGAGGGAAGCAATATCGAGCTGGCTGCTCAGGATGTTTTTTGGGAGTCGAGCGGCGCCTATACCGGGGAGATATCCCCCAGCATGTTGAGGGATGTGGGATGCCGATACGTGATCATCGGCCACTCCGAACGAAGGCTGTACTTCGGTGAGATCAATGAATCGGTACAAAAAAAGATCAAAGCATCCTTAGCCATGGGTTTAAACGCCATCATATGTGTAGGGGAGGCTCTTGAGGAAAGGGAGGCCCGGAAAACCTTTGATGTGGTCAAAACCCAAGTTAAGCAATGTCTGGAGGGATTTTCCCGGGAGGAGATGGAGAAGATAACCATTGCTTACGAGCCCATTTGGGCCATTGGAACGGGGAAGACAGCTACGCCCCAACAGGCCGAAGAGGTCCATGCTTTCATTCGGGAACAAATGGGGCATATAACCCATCGGCAAGTATGCGAAGGGGTGAGAATTCAATATGGGGGGAGCGTGAATCCGGATAATATTCTCGATCTCATGCTTCAACCGAACATCGACGGGGCCCTGGTGGGAGGGGCGAGCCTAAAGGCGGATTCCTTTTCGGGAATTGTCAAGTTCAAAAGGATGTGATAAAATAATATCATTTTACGGAGGTTCCAATAATGATTACCGGACTTTCTATCTTGCATATCTTTGTTAGTGTGTCCCTGGTTCTCATCGTGCTCCTGCAGGCCGGAAAGGGGGCTTCAATGGGTGCCGCCTTCGGCGGGGCCAGCCAAACCATCTTCGGCAGTCCAGGCGCAGCGGGTTTTTTAACCAAAATTACCACGGGTGCTGCTGTTCTGTTCATGATGACCTCATTTTTTCTCACCATATTATCGTCTCAAAGGACATCTACGATTTTGGAGGAAACCAGGACAGAGATAACGGAAACCCTGCCGTCGGAAGAGGCCCTACCAGCTCCTGGAGCGGAGGAGCAGAGGCCGGAAGCTGAATTGCCTTCCGGGAAACCGGGGCTGAAGTAACGTAGTGGCATATGCGAGAAAGTCGGAGAAATGAGATCTTTGAAAAAGGTCGCTCTTCGCCGGAGTTGCGGGCCTGTAGTCATGCGGTCAGGACGGGAGATATTTTAATTCAAATACGGGGTAAATTCGCGCTCAGAGCTCCCTTTTCCAGTTTTTCAGAGGTCTCGGAATGGAGACTTGACATCCCGTATGGAGGAAATGAGAATAGATTCGCCAGAATGCCGAAGTGGTGGAATTTGGTAGACACGCCATCTTGAGGGGGTGGTGGGGAATACCCGTGCGGGTTCGAGTCCCGCCTTCGGCACCAGGATAATCTCGAGGGGTTAGCTGATTTGGGCTGGCCTCTTTTTTATTGTCCAAGGGGCATGCTCACCATTTTGCCAAGCCTTGGTAAAAAAACCTCTATTCTCACCAATTTCACCCTGTTTACTTTTATCCCATAAAATGATATCAGTAATCGACTTCGTTGTTTCTCTTTCTTTTTCGTGCCTGCGTGGAGGAGCAGGGATAGAATTGATTCCAAGGCACGGCAGAAGAGACTATGCACGGCAAGGAGGTAAAGAGGCTCTATCTTGGCGGCTGGGAAGAGTAAGCCGAGTTGGAGGAGAAGACCATGAAAAAGACCGCGGTCGATCTAAATTGCGACATGGGGGAGAGTTTTGGGCGTTATAAACTGGGCCTCGACGAAGAGGTCATAAAACTGATCAGCTCGGCCAACGTGGGCTGTGGCTTTCATGGGGGCGATCCCCATGTCATGAGGAATACCGTGGCCATGGCTAAGGAACATGGCGTAGGAGTGGGGGCGCACCCTGGATTGCCTGATTTGCTTGGCTTTGGCCGGCGGGAAATGAAGGTCACACCTGAGGAGGTAAAAGACTATTTTACCTATCAGATCGGTGCCTTAAAGGGCTTCGTCGAAGTTGCGGGCATGAAACTGCAACACGTAAAGATGCATGGCGCCTTGGACACTATGGCCCGTGCCGATGAAGAATTGACGAGGGCCATGTGCGAAACCACGAGGGAGATTAGCCCTGACTTGATATGGGTGGCCCACTCGGGGAGCCGAACAGGCGAAATCGCAGGGAGCATGGGTCTTAAAGTCATTGAGGAGGTGTATGCGGATCGGGCTTACAATGCGGACAAAACCCTGGTGTCCAGAAGACTTCCCGGTGCGGTCCTCAGGGATCCCCAAGAGATCGGCTCGCGTATTAAGCAGTTAATTGAGACGGGTAGTGTAGCCACCATTGATGGAAAAACCTTGGAGTTGGAGTTCGATTCCATCTGCGTGCACGGGGACACGCCCGGTGCCCTGGAAATGATCCGAATAATACGAGGCATACTCGCTGACCACAACGTGGCCATTAAGCCTATGAGGGAACTTATTTGACTGGCCACGTTGCGGAATTAGATCTTCTACCCCACCCCGGTTGTTGCTGCCAGGTCCGGAGTCAGGACAACAAGGATTTGTGGTTGCAACTAACCTCCAATCGTTTTTGAACAAGTGATCACCTTTTGCCATAATCTCTCACATGGTGGAATTGGACAAGGAGGATTACATGATGAAGGTGGCCGACCGTATGGAATCCATCCCTTTTTCCGGAATACGGAAGGTATTTGAGGAGGTTAACCGGCGCCAGGTGGCTGGTGAGGATATCATCCATCTTGAGATAGGCCGACCAGATTTCGACACCCCGGCCCATATCAAGGAAGCAGCCAAGAAGGCCCTGGATGAGGGAAAGGTTCACTATTCGTCTAATTATGGTCTCCCCGAATTGAGAGAGGCCATCGCACAGAAGCTGAGACTGGACAATGGCCTCTTTTATGACCCAGCCACCGAGATCATCGTAACCGTGGGGACCAACGAAGCCGTCTTCATGGCGATGATGGCTTTTCTCAACCCGGGGGACGAGGTTCTGCTTCCAGACCCTTGTTGGCTCCATTACTTTTACTGTGTTCAGATGGCAGGAGCGGTTCCTATCTCGGTTCCCGTCAGAGAGGAAAATGAGTTCAACCCTCAAATCGAAGACTTTCGATCCAGGATCACGCCCAAGACCCGAATGATAGTTATTAATACCCCGAACAACCCAACCGGAGCGGTTTATACTGTCGAAATACTTGAGGAACTCGCTCAGCTCGCTCGGGAAATGGATCTTCTGGTCCTCTCAGACGAAATTTATGAGAAGATGGTTTACGAGGGAAACCGTCACTTCAGTATTGGAGGCTTTCCCGGTATGGGGGGACGTACCATCACGGTGAATGGTTTTTCCAAGATCTACGCCATGACTGGCTGGCGCCTCGGCTATGCCGCGGCCAACCGGGATCTAACCAGCGCCATGATCCGTATCCACCAGTACACCACGGTCTGTGCTACCTCCTTTGCCCAATGGGGCGCCATCGAGGCCCTGGAAGGCCCTCAGGGTGACGCCGAGATGATGGTCAAGGAGTTTGATCGCCGCAGGAAGCTTGTCTACGCTGCCCTGCAGGAGATGCCCGGCATCGGGGTGGTTGAGCCCAAAGGGGCCTTCTATATTTTCCCGAAGATTGAGGCCCTGGGCAAGTCAGCCGAAGAACTGAGCTCATATCTGCTCGATGAAGCCAAGATCGCGGTGGTGCCCGGAACGGTACTGGGAGACTTTGGAACCGACCACATTCGAATCTCCTACGCTAACTCCTACGAAAACCTTGAGATAGCCATGGACAGAATGAGAGCCGCGCTTAGGAAGATAAGCAACTAGGGTGCGACTTTCGGTTTAAACCTAGTGCTTCACTTTCAGTTATGACAGTTGGTTCATGCCCCCGCGATGGATGATAAGTATCCCCTAATCGAAGCAGTTTCTGAAGGCTCCATCCTCGTCGAATACGAGGAGGAGGTGAGCCTCGAAGTGAACCTTAAGGTTCGACAACTGGCCTTTGGCTTGGAACAGGGCTCACATCCGGGGTTGGAGGGAATCATTCCAACCTATCGCTCGGTGATGGTCTATTTTGACCCGTTTCGGGCCGATGTTGACACCGTTCGGGGCTTCATCGAGCAAGTCAATGCCAACCTAGTGGAGATCGAATTGCCACCGCCAAGGCTATTTCGCATCCCAACCACCTACGGTCGCATCCACGGCCCTGACTGGGACCGCGTGGCCGAGCACACGGGTCTCACTCCGGATGAGGTGGTCGAGCTCTTCTCGATCCAGACTTATCCGGTTTACTATTTGGGGTTTATATGCAGCTTGGCTTACCTGGGCGGAGTGCCCGAAGCCTTGGACGTCCCTCGACTTTCCACTCCACGGCCTTCGGTACCCGCCGGTTCCGTGGGCTTTTCCGGGCCACAGGCAAACATTCTGCCCGTGGACACTCCATCCGGTTTCAACTACATTGGCCGCACGTTCGTAGCGGTCTATGATCCACACGAGTTCCCGCCCACTCTTATCAGAGCGGGGGACTACATCCAGTGTCCGGCTGTGTCCGAACAAGAGGCCAGGTTGGCAGGTAAAAAGCCTCTGGGAGAATTTGTTGAAAGCTTTCAGAGTAATTAATCCCGGCATTCAAACCACAGTCCAGGATCTGGGCCGCGCGGGTTTGATGAAATACGGCATCCCCCCCTCCGGCGCCATGGACCAGCGTTCTTTTGTGATCGGAAATCTTTTGCTGCGAAATCCGGAAAAAGCGGCCGCACTAGAAACCACCCTTCAGGGGCCTACGCTTCAGGCCCTGACCAGGGTCACCATCTCTATTACCGGAGCTGATTTGGACCCACGGCTGAATGACCAGCCCGCACCCCAGTGGACCTCCTTTACCATGAAAGAGGGAGACGTACTGCACCTTAAAAGGCGGAAGAAGGGTTTGCGGGCCTACCTGGCGGTGCAGGGGGGATTTGATGTTCCTGAGA
Organism: uncultured Syntrophobacterales bacterium; assembly: GCA_965371165.1. Lineage (GTDB taxonomy): Bacteria > Desulfobacterota > BSN033 > WVXP01. The sequence continues at coordinate 15,200 of CBDUXJ010000020.1, forward strand.
TTCTGGGATCGCGGTCAACCTTTATCAGGGGTCGAATCGGAGCCATTATTCGTGAGGGGGAGACCCTGAGCATTTGCACCCCTAACTCTCAGGCCGCGGAAGATGTATTGACTTTGCCCGGAGAATACCGGCCTGATTTCGATCGAACCGATCCCATTCGGGTGCTGATGGGGCCGCAGGAGGATTATTTTACACCTCGGGGCATTGCAACGCTTTTGGGCTCAACCTATCGGATTACCCCTCAGTTCGATAGGCAGGGTTTTCGCACCGAAGGTCCGCCCATCGAGATCGCCAAAGGGCCAGGCATCATTAGCGACCCCATCCCTCCAGGGTCCATTCAGGTGCCGGGTGACAGCAAGCCGATCATCCTCCTGCGAGATGCGCAGGTGACAGGCGGATACGCAAAAATTGCGATAGTGGCCCGAGTTGAGATGGATTCTTTAGGGCAGATGATGCCCGGGGATACAATTCGTTTCCAGTGCATAGACCGGCAAGCGGCACTAAATCTTCTGTACGAGGAAACTCATCGCCTTGATAAACTTAAGGAACTCTTGAGGTGAAGGCGGCCGCTTTCAGGGCCGGGGCGATGCGTCACCCGCAACTAGATGACACCGGAGATACGGCCAGCTGTTCCAGAGCGGTAGGTGTCCTGATCCATGCTTGAATCCTGATGGCCAATCACTACCCTCTCCTCATGGAAACCCCTTGAGGCAGTCTTATCGTCACCATGCATATTCTCAACACCGGCTCAAGCAACTATTTCAAGATGAACTAAGGAGACTGGCCTCGTTTCTGATTGTTCCATATTTGAATCGCCAAACAGGGCAACACTTGGTCAACATTTGGTTAACGCTTGTCCTTTGAAAGAAGGAGACACAGGTTCACCCATCAAGGGGAGGAAATTGGATACAATTATGGGATTTTTCGGTTTTTTTACGATGGTGTAAAAATAGATGAAAATTCTAAATATTACGTGATTTTAAAAAATTAAGGGCACTATTAATTACAGTTAATGGCTCATAGAATCAGGTGATCGCTTAAAGGACTTGACAGAAGGAAATTTTGTTATATACAGTACATTGTATACAATTTTTGACCTTACATCACGTGAGTGTGCTTCTACGCTAGATTTTATGGACAGGAGGGTTTTATGAAGGTCGACGAGAATAAGTGTATGGGTTGTAAGAGATGCTTTCCCTATTGCCCTCTGGGGAGAATACAGATCCTTCGCCAACATGAGAAAATTCCGGGAAGGGTGTATATCGAGATTGACCAGGATAAATGCACCGATTGCGGGATGTGTTTTCGGGCTAATATATGTCCCGTCGATGCCCTTTATCAGCCCGCGGAGCCGTGGCCTCGAGAGGTTCGGGCGATCCTGAGCAACCCTCTCACTGAATACAAAGGGTCTCAGGTTCCGGGCCGTGGAACCGAGGAGATGAAGACCAATGACGTCACGGGGCGTTTCCTTCCTGGGGAGGTGGGAATTGGTATTGAGTTGGGGAGGCCGGGAGTAGCCACATACTTCAGGGATGTTGAGGTCGTTGCCATGGTTTTGATGCCCTTAGGGTATGAGATGGCAGAGGAAAATCCGGTTACGCATTTTATGTCGGACAGGAAAACCGGGAAGCTTCGGGAAGACATCCTGGATGAAAGGGCGACCTCCGCCATCATCGAGGGGAAGTGCAAGTTGGAGAACCTTGCTGAGGTTTTGGAGGGCGTCAAAAAGGCCGCTGAGAAAGTTGACACGGTCTTTTCGGTGGAGATCATCTCGAAGGTTCCCCCGAAGGGGGAGATTCCCATTATTCCCATTTTGGAGAGGTTGGGATACGAGTATTCCATCAACAGCAAGAACAATATGGGGCTGGGGGAGCCGGCCTTCA
>CBDUXJ010000021.1:0-16433 GCA_965371165.1 uncultured Syntrophobacterales bacterium
TGAAACGCAGGTGGACCTTCTCAGCCAGGTATACCTGCATTTGGGTACTGCTTACGATCGTATCGGCGAAGGGTCAAAGGCCGAAGAAGCCTTCAAAAAGGCCAAGGATGTCATTGATCGTTGATGTCTTAAAGACCCGCTACTTCCTCCACGATCTCATACACCAGCCGGATGCCGAATAACAAGTTCTCCCTTGTGAAGGGCCCGTTATAACCATGGATTCTCAACAATTCGGGCTGGCTTAACCTAAAGAGGAAGAAATCGTAACAGACCATGTCCTCATATCACTCTATCGTTCCTCCGCGGATGTTACTTCTCGAAAAGGGGGACGATCCGAAATTGCCCGACGTCAACCAATCCTCGATCGGTGACCCTCAGTTCCGGGATTACGGGAAGAGATAGAAAGGCGAGGGCCATAAAGGGATCTTCCAGTTTACATCCCATATCTCGGCCAATTTTTCTCATGAGCTTCAGCTGTTTCCCCACATGCTCGATGCCCTCATCGGACATGAGCCCGGCCATGGGAAGGGCCAAAGTCCCTGAAATCTTCCCACTTTGGGCGATGACGAGGCCACCTCCCATCTCCGCTATTTCCCTTGCAGTCACTACCATATCAATATCGCTATCTCCGACGACAACGATATTGTGGGCGTCATGAGCTACAGAGGAACCAATGGCCCCACCCTTAATCCCAAAGCCCCTCACGAAACCCAACCCGATGTTCCCCGAGGCAGTATGCCTTTCGAAAACGGCCACCTTGAGGATGTCCCGTCCCGGATCCGCTTCTGCTTTCCCATCCCTTATGGTTACCGCTTCAACCACTGCCTTCGTGACGAGCTGACCGGGGATAATCTCGATGATCTTAGCAAGGCGCCCTTGGGCACTTATGACTATCGCCTCCGGGCTGATGAATTTCACCTTCATGGTATTTCTCATCTCGATCCCTTTGGGGGGTATGATCCCGGGCAACATCTTCCCCCCCTGGGCTACGAGCCCTCCGTCTTTGAAGACACTTTCGACGATGAATGACTCTAAATCATCGAGGACCACGAGGTCCGCCCTAAAGCCAGGCGCAACTGCCCCCACGGTCCTCAACCCATAAACGTCAGCTACATTGATAGTGGCCATCTGGATCGCCGTAATGGGGCTCAGTCCAAGCCCAATGGACTTGCGGAGGATGAAATCGAGATGTCCCTCTTCCATTAAGTCGTCGGGGTGCCGATCATCCGATGCGAAGAGACATCTTCGGGCATTTCCCGGGGTCACCAGGGGAAGGAGGTCTTCCAGGTTTTTGGCCATCGATCCTTCCCTGATCAGGATTGCCATCCCATTGCGAAGCTTTTCCCTGGCCTCCTCCAGGTTCGTGCATTCGTGGTCCGACCGAATCCCGGCAGTAATGTATGCAGCAAGGTCTTTTCCCATGAGGCCAGGCGCATGGCCGTCAATGGGTTTCCCCCGGGCCATCTCAATTTTTTCCAGCATATCGGGCATGCACTGAATCACACCGGGAAAGTTCATCATTTCCCCCAGGCCCAGCACCCGCTCCTCATCCCTCAACCCTTCCAAATCTCGGGCATCGAGCCGTGCCCCGGAGGTCTCCATCTCCGTCGCGGGGACACAGGAGGGGAGCATAATATAGGTATTGAGGGAAATTCCCTCTGCCATCTCGGCCATGAGGGTTATCCCCTCGACCCCCATCACGTTTGCAATTTCATGGGGGTCGCTGATGACGGAAGTGGTACCTCGAGGAACCACTGCCTTTGTATATTCGGGAGGGATCACCATGCTACTTTCGATGTGGACATGGGTATCTATGAATCCGGGACAGAGGAATTTCCCCCCCAGATCCATCTCCCTTTCCGCCTCATAGTGACCAATACCCACAATGGTATCCCCATATATAGCCACATCCGCGGGATAGATTTCTCCGGATAGGACATTGACCAGGTTTGCATTTTTCAAAAGGAGATTAGCCCGCCCCTCACCCCGGGCGGCTTTGATCTTATTCTCTAGCTCACCAGACATCATATCCCCTGAAAAAACATAAAGGAGTTTTTGGTAATCATTCGGGACGAAGGGAAAGAGGAGTAATTTCCCCCATTTGAACCCGCAGGGTGAAATTGGAGATGAAGTGGTGCGTGAGCGTTCTATTGCCTGAAGTCAGCTTTGGAATGACAAGAAGTTTTTTTAATAAGCAAAAAGGGATTTGAAATAGGTCATCCCTCGGGATTTCTCGCAGGCGGGATTTTTCCCTCGGTTCCCGTGGGGGTGGTGCTCTCCTCAGCAGGTATCTTGAGCCTATCGCCGGGGTAAATCCTGCTGGCGTTCTGGATTCCGTTCCAACGACAGAGGCGCTCCAAATCAATCCCTGCAGAACGCGAAATTTCCCAGAGGGTATCACCCCTCCTTACGGTATAAATAAGGGCCCGCCCCTCGTGTTCTAAAAGGTTCCTCCCCTGATTTAACCTCGCCGGCATCTTCCCCTTCCTTAACCCCTCGCTTCCCCTGACAGGGATAATGAGAGACCGGCCGGCCCTAATCGAGTGCAGGTTTCTAATACGGTTCATCCTCATGATAGCCCTAATATTGGTTCGGTATCGGAGGGCGATGTGAGAGAGGGTTTCACCGGAACGAACCACGTGCCTCCGGAACGTTACCCTCTTCGAAGGAGGAATTTTGGAGAAGTTCCTCAAGAAGATTTCCTTCTTCCCATAGGGGAGTTTCAGCTCGTAATCGGGATAATTGGGCGGAGTACTCCACCTCCTGAGCTCTGGGTTGAGGCGTTTCAATTCCTCATAGGTTGACTCCGATGCCTCGGCGATTACCCGTAAATCCGTGGCATCGGGCACCTTCACCGTTTCAAAACGAATGGGCTCTTCGTATGAAATGTCTGAAAAACCATACTCCTCCGGATTCTTGGCGATCAGGGCGGCAGCGATTATTTTGGGGATGAAGTTTTTCGTCTCCCTTTTTAAATAGGGATACTTGGTTAATTCCCAAAAATCCTCGGTTTTGTACCTCTTAATGGCCCTCTGGATCTTCCCCTCCCCGGCGTTGTAGCCGGCTGCTGCCAGGTACCAACATTCAAACCGATCGTAGAGGTACTTCAGGTATCTGGCGGCGGCGATTGTCGATTTCACCGGATCCCTCCGCTCATCGATCCACCAGTCCACCTTCAGACCATACCGCTTTCCCGTGTGATACCTGAACTGCCAGAGGCCCATGGCCTTTCGCCTCGAATAGGCACGGGGATTATACCCACTTTCGATTAACGCCAGATAGACCAGGTCCTCGGGCAACCCCTTTTCCCTTAAGAGCTCTTTCATCAAGGGGATATACCTCTCCGATCGTGCAAGCCAACGACTGAAGACCTTCCGTCCTCTGGTCTGGAAGTATTTGATAAATCGCTCAACTTTCCCGTTGATGATGATCGGGATGTCGAAGGCGGGTTCCGCCGCCACCTCTTCTTCCTGGGAGGGAGCTTGATCTTGAAGGTACTCCTTCCCCAAGAGGGGGTTTTCTTCACCTTCCCAAGGGAAGCCGTGAGCCCACACGACCTCTATATCTGTTTGATCCAGCCCTTGTTCCGCCGGGGGTAAATCCGGCTCACTGAAGGCACGGGCCTCGTCATCCAAGGGTGGACCGGGAATGCCCACAATGAGCTCCCGTTCCTCCCCTTCCCTTCTCTCAGGAGTCCAATTCGAAGGGGAAAAATCGACTACCTGAGGGAATTCCACCATCTCATCAGTGGGTGTACTGAAAATTTCCCCAGGGTCTAAGGGAATCTCCCCTGGGGATGCTAGGGGTTTCGTTGTGAGTTCAACATCGGTGGTTCCCTTGTGAAGTTGAACGATATTTGAGCAGGCCATCAAAAGGAGCACCAATCCTACTATGACGGAATTTCTCATTCCACGTTTCCTCTCTGAGGGAATCTTTTAACCAAGGAATATTAGCAATTTCCAGGCCATATTCATGAAATCTTTTTATAATAGGACCTTTGTCGCTTTGTCAATGGAAATATTTGTGAAATATCCTGAGTTTCTGGAGAACACCGGAGAACTAAGGCGCATATCTTCCTTATATCTCCCCACGTCGAGCCACATAAAGGTCCAAGATCGAGCATAAAATGGAACGCTTCCTTAAGGAGTTCTGGCACGTTACCAGTTCCGTTTATTTGCGTTTAAAATCTAGTATGAATCCAGGACCGGCCAATCTGCGTATTCCAGTCAGAAGTCAATAAGTCAAACAAAACTGTTTCTGGTGATTAATATTCAATTCAATAGTCCATTTGTGGAGGTTTTGATCTGACCTGATAAATTACACAACTATGGTGACCCGTTTTTATTCATTTATTTCAATAGAAAGGCTTGGGGTAAGTCTTGTGGTATCCGAGACCTGCAGAAGCACTCAAATCGAACTGGCTTGCCGCTTGTAGATTTCGTACACCGTCGGCTAGGCTCTGTAAACCCAACTTTAGCACTTTAGCAAGTCCGGAGTTTCCTGACTTTTGCATGGAGTATTTTTGTAACCTGTTGATTATATGGCAAATTCTATTTTCCATAAGCGAACACCCTTGTCCCTTCGCTTCAGTGCTTTCGAAGTGACCCTTTCGGGGCTCGCAGGCGGGGAATACTTGCCCCTTCCAGCCTCTAAAGGGCTGGCCTTCCCCTTCCTGCTCACCCTCGATGGGTACCCCACTTCTCCAGCGAATTACGCTCATGGACAACGGTGTTCTCTAGAAACTCCGGAAACTCCAGTAGCAAGTATGCTTGAGTTAATTGCCCCGATGAGTCTATAATTTAAAATTATGGTTTAATCTAAAAGGATGACCTGAATGAAGGAAGACAAACAATACCATCTTTTTAGTGTGATCCTCGACAGCGTAGCCGACGGGGTATTTGCCATCAGCGAAAAGGGAGAGATTACCTTTTTCAACAGGGCCGCCGAGGAGATCACCGGCTTTACCAAGGAAGAGGCCTTGGGTCATAACTGTTTCGACATCTTCAGGGCCAATATCTGTCAGACGAACTGCGCCCTCAAGGAGACGATAAAGACGGGGAGGGAGATCATCAATCTACGCATAGATATTATTAATAAGGTTGGAAAGGAGCTTCCCATCAGCGTGAGCACCGCAGTCTTGCGGGACGAAAGAGGAAAGATCATTGGAGGGGTCGAGACGTTCAGGGATCTCTCCGCAATCGAGGAACTGAGGAAGGAGTTGCGGCAGCAGTATACCTTTCAGGATATCGTCAGCAAGAATCACATAATTCAGGAGATCTTTCAAATCCTGCCGGATATTGCCGAAAGCGACAGCACGGTACTCATCCAGGGACCCAGCGGTTCGGGAAAGGAACTTTTCGCCAAGGCTATTCATAACCTGAGCCTCAGGAAGGGTAAGCCCTTTATCAAGGTGAACTGCGGGGCCTTACCCGACAACCTCTTGGAATCCGAGTTATTCGGATACGTCAAGGGGGCCTTTACGGATGCCAAAAAGGATAAGCCCGGAAGGTTCGCCCTGGCCGATGGGGGAACGATCTTCTTAGATGAAATCGGTGATATGTCTCCTGTCCTCCAAGTCAAACTGCTCCGAGTACTACAGGACAGGGAATACGAACCCCTTGGGGGAACCAGTACGGCAAAGGTCGATGTACGGGTAGTTGCCGCTACCAATAAGGATCTCCTAACATTGGTACAATCCCGACAATTCAGGGATGACCTTTACTATCGACTCAACGTGATGAAGATCGACCTTCCACCCCTTGTGCGTCGAAGGGAGGATATCTCGCTCTTGGTCGAACGTTTCGTGGAAAAGTTCAACCTCAAGACGGGAAAGAATCTTTCCGGCGTCTCCCACGAGGTAATGAGCTTTTTAATGAGATATGATTTTCCCGGCAATGTCAGGGAGCTTGAGAACATTATTGAGCACGCCTTCGTTATGTGCAAGGGTGATGTGATTGAGCTTCGGCACCTCCCCTCGGAACTTATCGAACGGTCGAAGGAGACCCTCCTCGAGGAGAAGGAGGTCCATAGGCCCCTTCAGATGGCGGAGGCAGAGAGCATCCGCAAGGCGCTGGAAAGAAACCGAGGGAATCGCCTCCGCACCGCAAGGGAACTGGGAATCGATCGGACCACCTTGTGGAGAAAGATAAAGAGATATGGGATAGCTGCATGAATGCAACAGCTGTCCTGCAACAGTTGCAATCATAATACACTTCTCGCCACTATTCTTCTCTCTCCCTGATCAAATAACCATTTGAAATCACGGTAATTTTTCGTCTTTCGAGAGGAAGAACGGCATTGGCATGCCCATTGCTCTCTTAAAGGAAGATGAAAGTCGCTATATCCCTTTTTGGACCGGTGGTTTCGCCGCGATTCGGTTACTCCCCGGAGATGGTTCTGGTTACCATCGAAGGAGGGGAGGTCGTTTCTCAGGAGAGATTATATACGGGGGGGTTAAGCATCCCTCATCTCCTCAATCACCTGTCGGCATCTAAAGTTGATGCGCTGATATGTGGGGGGATCAATGGGTTCTGTTACCGGCAACTCATTAGCCGTGGGATATCCGTTGTTCCCGACGTTGTGGGTGATGCGGAAAGGGCACTACAGTTCTTTTTAAGAGGAAGGCTTCGTCCTCGTACTGATTGCCGACGGAAGGGGAAGCGGTTTTGTGGGGGACGCGGTTTATGGTTTGATGAATCAAACTGGGGGGGCTCCCTCGGAAAATTCATTGGGGAAAGGAAGGATGATCATGGCTCGGGAAAAGGAAACCTGTAATATGGATTCTTCTTGTGGGACCTGCGATAAATCAAAAACTTGCACCCCTGAAGAGAGGGAAGCCCATGAAAGGCAGAGGTTGGAAAAGAGGCTGGGGGAAATTCGGCATACATTTATGGTTATGAGCGGAAAAGGAGGCGTCGGGAAGACCACCGTCGCCGTCAATCTCGGCATCGTCCTAGCGAACGAGGGCTTGCAGGTAGGGCTCCTCGATGCCGATATTCACGGGCCCAATGTCCCCAAGATGTTAGGAGTGGAATTAAAACACCTCGGTGGAACAAGAGGAGGTCTGAGGCCCATTGAAGTATTGCCGAATCTCCATATCATCTCCATGGCCTATTTAATACAGAATAGGGACAACCCCGTCATATGGAGAGGGCCGTTGAAGCACAGCGCCATATCTCAGTTCATCAGTGAGGTGGAATGGGGCCCATTGGATTTTTTCATCATTGATCTTCCCCCGGGAACCGGGGATGAACCGTTAAGCGTTGCGCATCTGATCAGGAACGTGGATGGGTCCATTATCGTGACGACGCCCCAGGATGTGGCGTTGCTAGATTCCAGGAAGTCCGTCAATTTCAGCAGGGCCCTGAAAATCCCCGTAATCGGGATCGTAGAAAATATGAGCGGCATGAGGTGTCCCCACTGTGGGAAGGATATCCCCCTCTTTAAGATTGGGGGTGGTAAGAGGGCTGCAGAGGAGCTCAATGTCCCCTTCCTGGGCAGGATCTCCATTGATCCGGAAATGGTACAAAATTGTGACAGTGGGATGCCGTACGTAATGGCTCATCCGAATTCAGAAGTTACAAAGGCCTTTCAGAGCATCGCACAACAGTGTAAGGAGCACGTCGAGAACAAAGCCGCCCATAGATTGAGAGTACAAACGGCCCAAAGGCAATTTTGAAAAGGAGGACTATGTATGAAAAAGATCGCTTTAGCCTGTGACGATGATTTGGGTCTTGAAGGACAGATGAGCGCCCATTTCGGGAGGTGCCCGTACTACTCCTTAGTGGACGTAGAGGATGGCGACATCATCAAGGCCGAGGTTGTAGCCAATCCGTATTACAACCAACATCAACCCGGAGTAGTACCGCAATTCATCAATACCAAGGGAGTCCATGTCATGATCGCAGGGGGCATGGGACCAAGGGCCATTGAAATGTTCAATGGATTCGGAATCGAAGTTGCTACCGGGGCCATGGGAAAGGTGGAAAACGTGGTGAGGGCTTATCTCAGGGGTGAAATTAGCGGAATTGCCCCTTGTGAGGAACACCGTGGACATTGAGGTAGGGAGATGAGGGTCGGGGTCTCAGCTACGGGAAGCGATTTGGGCGCAAAGGTGGATGGTCGGTTTGGGCGTTGTCCCTGGTTTTTGGTCGTAGATACCGATTCTTTGGAATTCAACGCCCTTCAAAACCCGCATGCGGAAGAGGGAATGGGGGCCGGAATGGCTGCGGCCAAGGACATTATCGATGAGGATGTCGATGCCGTTATCTCCGGTCGGGTAGGCCCGAAGGCCTATGAGGTTTTAAAAGCCCTGAAAATCGATATCTTCTTAGTATCGGGCGAAATCAGTGTTAAAGATGCCCTGGAAAGGCTTGAGAGAGGAGAGCTTCAGAGAATGGAAATAAGGGTTTTCTAACCCGGTTTATGGAATAACCGTAACCGGGAATTACGTAAGAGGAGGTTTGGTCATGCCATTTGGAAGAGGTTTTGGATTTAGGGGATGGTCGCCACCTTGGCCATATGTGGGATCAGGAAGGGGAGGACTGCCCAGGTGTTGGGCCTATGGTCCCTTCTGGGCTGCGCCCTATTCCTATCCGTATGGGATGACCTACCCATATAGCATTGGGGCGACGTACCCCTATGGTTGTGGAATGGATTACCCTTCATACAGCCCAATGTACTCTTATGAATATACTCCGGGTTACCCGTATGTTTCCAACCCATGGGGGCGCCCTTATGGATCCCCGATGACTCCGGAAGGGGAAAAGGAGTGGTTAGAGAGCCAGGCCGATTCAATACGGCAGCAGATCGACCAGATCAATAGCCGAATTACGGAGCTGGAAAAGGAGTAAATTGAGAAAGGAGGACGCTATGAAGATTGTTGTAACAGCCTCGGGCCCGGATTTGGATTCACCGGTAGACCCCAGATTCGGCCGATGCCAGTATTTTGTCTTTGTCGACCCCGATTCCCTCCAATTCGAGGCCATCGAGAACGAAAACGTGATGGCAGCAGGTGGGGCTGGGATTCAGTCGGCGCAGTTTGTTGCCAATAAGGGTGCGGAAGCGGTAATCACGGGAAATGTGGGGCCCAACGCATCGACTACACTGGGGGCGGCGGGGATGAAAATCTTCCTGGGCGCCATGGGGACCGTTAGTGAAGCCGTTCAGATGTTTAAGAACGGAAAACTTCAAGAGGCCTCCGGACCTTCTGTCCAGGCCCATTCCGGCATGGGACAACAGCCGGGAGCAGGGCCGTCTACACCTGGGTTTGGGCCCGGGATGGGGCCGGGCATGGGAATGGGCGGCGGTGGAAGAGGTATGGGGATGGGGAGAGGTATGGGGATGGGACGCGGAATGGGAATGGGAAGAGGCGTGGGGATGATGGGCCCAGCTCCGGCTCCACCTCAGCCCGTGGCCAAGGACCAGGAGCTCCAATTCCTCAAGGATCAGGCCCAGATGTTATCGCAGCAACTGGAACAGATCAGCAGCAGGATCGATGAGATCGAAAAAGCCGAAAAGAAGCAGAAGAAGACCCAAAAGTAGCTATCCTGAATGGGAACATTTTATTGGGAAGGAGGTAATAGACATGCCAGGATTCGACGGAACGGGACCAATGGGAATGGGGCCGATGACCGGTGGGGGAAAGGGATTTTGCGCGATGTCCATCGGGCCATACGGTCCCTCCGGCTACGGTATGGGCCAGTTTCCGCACTCAGCACCATATGGCCCTTACTACACTGGGGCTTATGCTTCCCCTGTCTATGACCGCCCCTTTTACGGGCCCCTCCTCGGGGTTGGGCGTGGGGGTATACCATACGGAGGCGGCCGTGGACGCGCCTTTGGAGGCGGACGAGGGAGAATGGGTTCCGGCTTAAGGAGATGGTGGTGATAGGTTTCATTTGAGGGGTGAGGAATGAGTCCATTCCTTCCATTCCCTGTTGGGATCGATGTAAATAACTCAGGAGGAGGTGATCTATATGCCTAGGGGAGATGGAACGGGTCCTCCCGGGGGAAGTGGACCCGGAACAGGCAGAGGCCTTGGGAGGGGAGCAGGCACGGGAGCACGCAGAATGGGAGGCACAAGGCCCGGCGCGGGCCCGGGGGGAGAATGTATCTGTCCCAGCTGTGGAGCTACCGTTGCCCATCAGGCGGGATTACCCTGCAACCAGCGGAGTTGCCCTATGTGCGGGAAACCACTGATGAGAAAGTAGAGCCCATCTACACACGTCCTCAGAAAGGTGAGAGTGAAGAGGATGATCTCTGATAAGGGTGGATTCGGGGCCTTCATTATCGGGTCTCTCGAGGAAATAGGTGACCCATGATCATCTCCATTGCCAGCGGGAAGGGAGGAACGGGGAAAACGACCGTGGCCACGAATTTGGCTCTCTCCCTCGAAAATGTGCAACTACTGGATTGCGATGTGGAGGAGCCCGATGCGCATATTTTCTTAAAGCTGACAATTGAGAAGGAAATTCCCGCGATTATCCCCGTGCCGCGAGTTGACAAGACCAAGTGTACCCACTGCGGTGAATGCGGTGAGGCGTGCGAATTCCATGCCATTGTAGTGGTAAAAGAGATGGTTCTCAACTTCGATGAGCTTTGCCATGGCTGCGGGGCTTGTTCCTATGTATGTCCCGAGGATGCGATCACGGAGGTGGAACGACAGATCGGTAGGATTCAGATGGGGAGGGCAGGAGAGATTGGATTTGTACAGGGAATACTCAATATCGGAGAACCCATGGCTTCCCCCCTCATAAAGAAGATGAAGACGTTCATTCGGAATCCAGGTGCCGTCATCCTGGATGCCCCTCCGGGTACTTCCTGCCCTGTGATAGAGACAGTAAAGGGAAGCGATTTTTGTCTCTTGGTTACGGAACCGACCCCTTTTGGGTTGAATGATCTTGAGTTGGCGGTGGGGATGGCGGAGAAACTGGGGGTTCCCATGGGTGTAGTGGTCAATAGGGCTGATGTTGGGGACCGGGCAGTTTGGGATTTTTGCCGGGAAAAGGATATCCCCATCCTGATGGAAATCCCCTTGGACCAACGTATCGCCGAGCTCTATTCCAGGGGGATTCCCCTCGTGGAAGAGATCGAGGAATATAAGGCGGTTTTTCGAGAATTGTTTGAAAAAATCGAGGCATTGGCGAATTAGGGGCGGTTGATGGCAGGGAGAAGCGATGATTGGAGGGATCTCTATCGAGGGGAGGAGCCCGACTCCGATATCGGCTATCTCTCTTATAACGAAAAAGTCCTCGAACATTTCATGAATCCCCATAATGTCGGCCTCATCGAAGACCCTGACGGTCAAGCGGTGGTTGGAGATCCGACCTGCGGGGATTATATTGAGGTATGTATTAAAATCGAAGGGGAGAGGGTCGTCGATTTTAAATTCCTCGTATCCGGTTGTCCGGGGGCCATTTCCACATCGAGCATTGCTACTGAGCTCGCCATAGGGAAAACCATCGAAGAGGCAATGGCCTTAACGGATAACGACGTGATAGTAGCGGCAGGAGGTATCCCTGTGAGGAAGGCTCACTGTTCACTCTTGGCTCTGAGAGGCCTTCATCAGGCCATTCAAGACTACTTGAGGAAAAAACCACGGGCAAGGATGAAAAGCTCATGAGGCAATTGACGGTTATCAGCGGAAAGGGGGGGACAGGGAAGACGACCCTCACGGCCGCCTTCGCCTCCTTGGCCAAGGGCAAGGTATTGGCCGATTGCGATGTCGATGCGGCTGATCTGCACCTCCTCCTCAATCCAACGGTTAAGAGAAGGGAGTCCTTTTCCGGTGGACGATCTCCCGTCGTTGGCTCAGATAGGTGCACCAAATGCGGGATATGCACCGAGGTCTGTCGGTTTGATGCCATCGAGGATGGAGAAGTAGATCTCATTACATGTGATCATTGCGGTTTGTGCGTTTATGCCTGTCCGGACAATGCCATCACCATGGAAGAGGACTTCAACGGCGAATGGTTTGTTTCGCAGACGGATTACGGCCCCATGGTCCATGCCCGCCTCGGAATGGGCGGGGAAAATTCGGGCAAATTGGTGACGGTGGTGAGAAAAGAGGCATCGGAGATCGCAAGGGAGAGGGATCTGGATTTGATTGTCATCGACGGCCCGCCGGGGATTGGATGTCCCGTTATTGCATCGGTTGCGGGAGTGGATGTGGTCTTGGTGGTGGTTGAGCCAACCCTTTCGGGTATTCATGACATGGAGAGGATCCTGGGTTTGGCAGAACATTTCAAGATTCCAGCTCTTGCATGTATTAACAAATACGACATCAACCTCGTCAATACGAAACGAATTCGGGAATACTGTGAGCGGAATGGTGTAGAGGTGTTGGGGATGATCCCCTTTGATTCAAAGGTGATCGATGCCCTTGTCCAACGGAAATCGATCATTGAATATCCCTGTGGGGCTGTGACAAAAGAAGTAATCAAGATTTGGGAAGAAGTTTCGGATCATCTGAATCACGATTATTCAGATGTATGAGAAGCACGTTTATATTGAGCATTTCCAAGGAGGGTACCATGCCTATCTACGAGTACAGATGTATCGATTGTGGGGAGGTTTCCGAGGTTCTCACGGGAATGGGACCGAGGGATGAGGTCCCTTCATGCAAACATTGTGGGAGTGATCATGTGGAGAGGATTATGTCCGCCTCATTCTTCTCGATAAAGGGTGGAGTTCCAAAAGGGGGAAAGACCTGCTGCGGTCGAGATGAGCGGTGCGATGCCCCCCCTTGTTCGACGGATGATGTTTGTAGGAGGGATTAAATAGGGGGAAACCTTAATCTCATTCGATTGCGGAGAGAGAAGTTAGGGCATAAGTCAAAGGCCTGACGTCCTTCAGAAATCGATCTCCCCATGGCACCATGTGAGGTCGAAATAGTCCATTCAGAAAATCAAGGAGGTAATGGTAAAATGGCAGATCTAGATCTTTACCGAGGGTACGGAGACGAACTTGAGAGGCAGTTGCGCTTAAAAACCTTCCCCTTAGCACTGAAACTGCTCGAAAGTGATGGCGATATTCCTGATGGAGCGCAGAGACCCCTTAAGGATTTTGGCCATCACCTGTCACTGTGCCAGGCCTTTCAGATTTCGCGCCGGGACGGAATAGCACTCGCGATGCTGAAAGAAGACAACTGGTGCCCCGAACCGGTTATCGGTTACGGGCTCGGAGAACCCCCGAAATATTTCTTGGAGGGACATAATCGTTACCCACATGATGTGGAGACGCTGGAGGCCGGAAGCCATTACGCCCAGCAATTTCCCCGTTTGGAAGTAGGCAAGTATATAGGTCTGGTTTCGGCTCCCCTCACGACAACCAATTTTGAGCCTGATCTGGTCATGATTTATGGTGACTCAGCTCAACTGAACCTGCTCCTTTTGGCGAGGGAGTACAAAGAAGGATATGATGTTAAGTGTGCCCTGTCTAGCCATGCTGCTTGTGTTTATGCAGTAGTGCCAGCTATACAAAGTGGTGAATGTCAGGTTGCCATACCATGTCGTGGCGACCACTATCGCGCGATGGCCGGAGACGATGAAATCATCTTCACGGTCCCGAGGGGGAGACTGGAAGATCTGATGGCGGGGCTCAGATATGTCAATTCGTCCGGTTCTCGATTACCGAAGGGATATTCCGTACTGCCGGAGTACCCCCTGCGGGAGAGTTACGAGAAGATAGTCAAAATGATGGGATACATTTGAATAAACAGGTGGACTTTTAGCCCCATTCACGTGGATACGATGCTCCTTTGGCCACCGGTTATGGTGACAAACAACTTTTTGCGGGTGGAGATATTCAATGGAACAAAAGGGAAGCGCGCTTCGTTTAATCACCTCCTTTTTATCATTGATCTCTTTCAACGTACTTGCGTTTAACCGACGAACTTGGTGAAATAAAGGTATGCTTCGATCCGTGGAAGAGAGCGAGCGCATTGGATTCTATTCAATAGGGGTCAACATCCTCCTGGTAGGGATAAAGTATAGTTTGGCCGTTTTTTCGGGCTCCATTGCTCTTGTTGCCGATGCCATCCACTCCCTTTCGGACTTGGTATCATCGGTCACCGTCCTCGCGGGGATCAAAATCTCCAAGAGGAAATCGAAGATATTCCCCTACGGCCTCTATAAGGTAGAAAATTTCGTCTCCCTCATCTCCTCCCTCTTCATCTTTTACGCCGGTTACAATATCGCCGTCAGCGTCTTTTCAGAGGAACAAGAGCTTAATGTCGGCCGCGTGCCAGTAGCCATGGCAGGAGTCCTTTTGACAATTCTCATCACCTATACCTTTTCGCGCTATGAATTACGCCGGGGAAGGAAGATAGGGTCTCCGAGCCTCATCGCCGACGCACAACACATCAAGACGGATATGCTCTCTTCCGGGGTGATCTTTTTCGGCCTCCTCGGTGGCCTATTCCGACTTCCCCTGGATAGGGTGGCGGCGTTGGTCATGGTATTCTTCATAGGAAAGGCCGGATTGGTGATCTTCCTCGATGCCATTCGGGTCCTCTTAGATGCCTCTCTCGATTTTGGGACCCTGGATCGGGTGAAGGGAATCATACTCGAAGACCCTAAAGTCGGTACGATTAACGCCCTTTGGGGAAGGAACTCGGGCCGTTTCAAATTCATCGAGGCCGATATCATCCTCAAGGTTAATGATTTGGACCGGGCCCATACCGTCAGCAGGAGGATCGAGGAAGAAATCAAAAAGAAGGTTTCCAACGTGGACCATATCCTCATCCATTACGAGCCCCAAAAGAGGGAGACGAGAATGTGCGCGGTCCCGTTGGTTGGGGATAAAAGGACCATATCCGATCATTTTGGCGATGCCACCTATTTCTACTTGGCCACGCTAAGGGAGAGCGACGGGACCATCTTGGAGGAGAGATTCCTCCATAACCCCTTCCTCCAAGAGGAGAAAGGAAAGGGCATTAAGGTGAGCGAATGGCTCATTCAACAGGGGGCAGATACCGTGCTCACCAAGAGGGATTTTAAGGGAAAGGGCCCGAGCTACGTCTTTTCCGATGCGGAGGTAGATGTCCATATCACAGAAGCCAAATCCATTGAGGAGGCTATTGAACAGGTAAGAAGGCTTCCGTAACCCCAGTGATATTTGAACCCTTCTTGATTAACAAAGGAGGAAAAGCTAATCCATGGACTGGAAAAAGGGAGGGAGACCCCTTGCAGCAATTGTAGCCGCCTTTCTTGCAACCTTCTATCTACCTCTGGGAAGGGCGCGGTTTGACAATGCGATCATGGAGGCCTTACATCCTGTGAAGTGGTATGCCCGGGAACACGTCCTTTTGTGTCTCGTTCCCGTATTGTTCATTGCGGGGGCGATTGCGGTGTTTGTCAGTCAGGCTTCGGTTATGAAGTATCTCGGAGCCAGGGCCGATAAAGTATCGGCGTATGGAGTGGCCTCTGTTTCTGGGACGATATTCCCATGTGGACAACATTAAGCAAAGAAGGAGGTGGACGGACGGTGGGTAGGACCGAGAGTGCCATTCATGTACAGGGCTTATTCAAGAGCTACGGGGAAACCCGTGCCCTGGAGGATGTCGGCTTCACGGTAGGCAGAGGAGAGATCTTCGGCTATCTCGGTCCTAACGGCGCTGGTAAGACAACCACGGTCAATATCTTTTGTGGCCTCCTTCACCGCGACGCCGGAGAGGTAACGGTATGCAACCTCGACATCGAGAGGGATCCCGTACCCGTAAAGCAGCTCATCGGCGTTGTGCCGGAGGAATCCAACCTCTATCCGGAGCTCACGTGCCGAAGGAACTTGGAGTATCTCGGCGAATTGTACGGCCTTTCAAGTACTGCCCGGCGAAAGAAGGCAGGGGATCTGCTGGAGATCTTCAACTTGGCAGACAGGGGAATGACTCCATTCCGAGCTCTATCACGGGGGATGAAGCGGCGTCTGACCGTAGCTGCGGCCCTCATCCATTCGCCGGAAGTCGTTTTCCTCGACGAACCAACGGTAGGGCTTGACGTGCCGAGTGCCCGGGATTTGCGCGCCCTTATCCGGACCATCAACCGCAATGGAACCACGGTATTTCTGACGACCCATAATCTGGCTGAGGCGGAGGCCCTCTGCGATCGCGTACTCATCCTCGTCAAAGGGCACGTCGTGACGGAGGGGACTGCCTCAGAGATTCGGCAACGGGTGAAGAAAACCAGAACCCTCTCGGTTATTCTGTCCGGGGATGTTGAGGGGAAATCGCTTTGTGACGCCTGTCCTGCGGTTCGGTCAGTTTCTTCAATAGATGGGACGTGGCATCTTGAGGTAACCGACCCCCACGCGGCGGTGTCCCAGATCGTGTCTTTTGCCGAGAAACAGGGTGTTCGGATCCTGGAGATCGGGACCGCCGCTGCCAGCTTGGAAGATGCCTTCATGACGATCCTTGAAGACAAAGTCGCCGAGCGGGG
>CBDUXJ010000022.1:0-16291 GCA_965371165.1 uncultured Syntrophobacterales bacterium
ACGTTGCCTTTCTTTGAAAATAGCATGGGTTTACTCCTTTCCCATTTGGGTTTAATCCCCTCTGGGAGAAAATCACGCCTCTTTCGGCAAGCTCAATACAAACAAAATGGGTAACCGAGTTTGCGAGTCGAAGCGCTAACCCGCAGCAATAGAATATTTCTTCAACTTCTCCCTCAAGGTGGATCGAGAGATCCCAAGCATCCTCGCAGCCTTCGATTTATTCCCATCCATCATCATCAAAACATCTTTTATATGTTTTTTCTCAACGGTCTCGAGGGCGAGGTCCTCGGTATCTGATGTCCGATCTCGAGCACCGTCCATTTGACTCCTCCTCAGCTCAATGGGCAAGTGATCGGGAAGTATCTCATTGCCATTGGATAAGATTATCCCCCGCTCGATGATATTTTTCAATTCCCTTACGTTTCCGGGCCACTGATAATTGAGCAAATACTCGATTGCCGCCTCCGATATTCCCGTTACGTTCTTTCCCAATTCCTTATTGTTTTCCTCAATAAAAAGGTTTGCCAAAGGCAGGGTATCTTCCCTTCTCTCCCTGAGGGGCGGCATTTCAATGACCATGACCTTTAAGCGGTAATAAACGTCCTTTCTAAACTGTCCCGCGTTGACCAAGGCTGATAAGTCTTTGTTGGTGGCGGCTATAATTCGGACATCGACGCTGATCTCCCTTTCTCCTCCCACCCTCATGAAGTTTTGGCTTTCCAATACTCTCAAAAGCTTTGTTTGGAGGTAGGACTTCATCTCAGCGATTTCGTCCAGGAAAATCGTTCCCCCATTGGCCAGTTCGAAGAGGCCTTTTTTCGTTCCCTTGGCATCGGTGAAGGCTCCCTTTTCGTAACCGAAGAGTTCGGTCTCCAGTAAATTTTCCGGGATGGCGCTGCAATTGATCTTTATCAGCGGCTTATTGACCCTCTTACTCCGGTAATGAATGGCATTTGCGGCCAATTCCTTTCCCGTTCCGCTCTCCCCCTGAATCAAAACGGATGTCCTCGGGGTTTGGCTGATCATCTCGATCAGCTCCATCACATTTTTTATAAGGGGGCTATTGCCATAAATTTCGATACCCTGATGTTTTTCCTTCCCCTGCCGCCGTAACTGGCGAATTTCATTTTTTAGGTTCTGCGTCTCCAGGGCCTTTTTGATAAGGATTTTCAGCTCTTCCAGCTCAAAAGGCTTATCGATGTAGTCATAAGCCCCCGACTTCATTGCCATGACTGCTGTCTGGACATCGGAATAGGCGGTCATCACGATAACCATGATGTCGCTTTCAATCTCCTTTATGCCTTTTAGAACATCGAGTCCATCCATATCGGGAAGTCGGATATCCAGTAAAATCAAGTCAAATAACTGTTCTTTAATAGAAGATATCGTCTGTCCCCCTGTATCCGCGGTAGAGACCGCATACCCTTTTTTCTTGAGGACATCGGAGAGCGTTTGCCGCATGACCTCATCATCATCCACAACTAATATGGCCGGTTTCATTTTCTCCCCTGATCAGGCAATTTCGGTAGTGTAAGAATGAAGGTTGTTCCCCTATCCATTTTGCTTTCAACCTTTATGCTCCCTCCATGCTTCTTGACAATTTGATACGTGATGGAGAGCCCTAAACCGATCCCCTTGGATCGAGTGGTGAAAAATGGATCGAAAATCTTGTTGATACCATGGGTCGGGATTCCTTTCCCCGTGTCGGAAATTGATATTCGAACGTAATCCTTACCGGGATTGATTAATGGGGCCAACGCGATGGGCTCCGCTTTGATTTTCAATTCCCCGCCATTTGGCATCGCCTGGATCGCGTTCAGGAAAAGGTTCAAAAATACTTGGTGCATCTGACTAAAGTCCACTTTGACCTTTGGTAAGTGGGGGGCGTACTCCTCCGTAAAATTGATGCCCCTATTGGCGATATCCTTGATGAGAAGTGGAAGGATCTCATTTACGATGTCCCTGATATTACAGACCACCGGGTTCAATTTCTGAGGCTTGGCGAAGGAAAAGAAGGTTTTCAGTAGATCGTTCAGCCGATCGATTTCCTTGGTGATCCGATTGAGATACTCCCTCTTTGGGTCATCTTCCTCCATCTCCTCACCCAGTGCTTGAGCCGTGGTTTTTATCCCGGCCAAGGGATTCCGGATTTCGTGGGCGATTCCCGAGGAGAGCTCACCCAAGGATACCAATCGATCTATGCGGAGAATCTCCTCCTGGAGTTTGAGGACATTAGTCATGTTCCTAAAACTTATGATCTTCCCGATCCTTCCTCCACGCGAATCCAAGTGATTGGTAATGTTAAACCCGATGGGAATCTTAACCTTGTCCTTTCTTACTATGACCCCCTCCCTTCTGGAATCCATTTCATAGTGATTCTTAAAGGGAGTGGGTATTGTCTGTTTCTTCTCCCTCAAGGAAAATAGCGTAAAGGGTTTCCCAACGACCTCTTTGCTTGAGTATCCCAGAATTTTCTCCGCCGCTCTGTTGAAATGGGTAATCCGTTCCTTTGTATCCACGAGAATGAAGCCGCTGCTAATGCTTTGGATGAGGCTTTCGGCAAAGGCCCCGAGCTGCTGAACCTCTTCGTTCAGCCTCTGCACATCCAGCTCCATGGCCTTTAATTCATTGCCCTGATTAATGTTGCCCTTCAATGACTCTGTGGATTGTCGTGTTGCCATATCTATTCAATCACTTCTTGCGGCCTTTGCCGATCAATAATCAGGTCTGAGCGCGGCCCTTTAATCGCTCTATGTTCAGGATATAAACCATTTTGCCACTCTCCAGGTTCGATATGGCCGTTATATATTTCAACCCCTTTCTCTCCTGCTCCGCGGTCTTTAGGAACAGGCTTTTATTCCTCAATACCCTATCCACTAAAACCGCAATAATTTGATTCTTCTCCCCCACCAGCACAATCCCCTGGGGCCTCTTGGCCCCAGTCATAGCGAGGTTGAATACTTCGTGTAGTTTAACCAAGGGGATTCTTTTCCCCTTGAGCGTAATGGAATTCTGAAAGGCGATCTTCTTGGTGTAATCATCGGAAAGGCTAAAGGATTTAATCACGGAGTCGCTGGGGATACCAAACATCCGATTTTGCATCTCAACGAGCAAAACCCTCTCTACCCCATATAACCTTTGCCCAAATACTTCCCTCTGAAACTGCTCAGAAATGTCTCCCAAACCCTTGAAGCAGGTTCTCAGGTGACCCTGGATTCTTTCCAATTCTTCCGATAATCCCACCATCCCGTCATCGAATATGAGCTCCTCCCTCATCCCCTTGAATTGGTGAAGGGTCCTCCCCAATCGGTTTTCCCCTTCGCATAACCTCATCCGATCTCTTTCCAAATCCGAACACAGCTTCTGAAATATCTTGTCTCGAGGCTTGTCCTTTCTTTCCCCACCCTCTAGTCCCAAAAGCTGAAAGTGGGAATTGATGCCTGCAACCACTAAGTTCTTGAATATGGCCTGCTCCTCTTTCTCTGTGGCCAGGAATTTTATGACCTCCTTTCCATCCTGTAAGAACCTCAGGGCTTCCGGTGTAATGCTCTTTTCATCATTGAGCAGGTAGAGAGAGACCTTGCCCATCATGTTGATAACCTTCAAAAGGGAATCGTCATCCCTGTAAGCGGCTTTCAATCCCCCCAGAGCCGCAATAATTTTCTTGAGGATCTCGCTATCGAATTCCCACTCCAGGGAAAGGAGCTCCACCTCCAAAGTTTCTACACCCTTGGGCAGCTTCTCCTCTTTTAGAGGCTTTTCGATGGGTTCTGTTCTCGTCGTGGCTGTTGCGATCTCTTCCCTCACGGGTTCGGGCTCCGGGGCGGTTACCATCTCTTCCTTTACGGGTTCTGCCTCCGGCGCGATCCCTTGAAATTCGTCCTTCTCAAGGGACTCCTCCATAACCTCAGGGGAAATGTCGGGAATGGGTTCGGCCTGTCCGGGAAAGCTTCCTTTCCTTCCCGCCAGCCCACTCCCTTCATCAGCATCCATTTCCACGAAGAGGGAATCCACCGCCGATTCGATCTCTTCATCCAGATCTTCAATACCGTCTTTTTTCATAAAAGCCCTGCCCTATCCAAAGAAGGTCTACACAGGGATCGTTCAAAGTCGATTCATTGAGAGAACCTTTCGACTCACATCCTTTACAACCAATTTACTGATTTCCCTCAATGTTTCGAAAACCCCGAACCCTTTTAAAGCACTGGCCTCAATGGTCGGAACCTTGAGCATCGAATTCAAATCCTTTTCGAGGATCTCCAGGGAAAGAAGCTCGGAGTCGCTCCCACCTAAATCACGCTTATTGTACTGTATGACCAAAGGGGTGGTCCGAATGCTCAGCCTCTTTTCGGCCAGATTCTTGGCCAAGTTGATCAAGCTCTCGATATTCTTCTTTCGCTGTACCTTGAGGGAATCCGCAACGAATACTACCCCATCCACCCCTTTTAGTACCAGTTTTCTGGTGGCATCGTAGTGAACCTGTCCCGGAACCGTATAGAGCTGCACCCTGATGTCGAAGCCCCTAATCTTGCCGAGATTGAGGGAGAGAAAGTCGAAGAAGATGGTTCGATCTCCCCCCTTCGTGTCGATGGAAACCATCTTCCCCCTAGTTTTTCCAGTAGTCGTTTTGTATATATATTGCAAGTTGGTGGTTTTACCGCAAAAGCCCGCCCCATAATAGATGATCTTGCATTGAATCTCATCTTTACTGAAATTGATAAACGGCATACTCGTTCACTCGGGGTTCATATATTTGGATCTCTCGAAAATCGAGGAAAAGATCTCCAAAAGTTCGTCCGTAACCTTGTTTACCCTCAGCCTCACCAATCCGAGGGAGGTCTTATTATCGAAGATAGTCACGACGATGAGGTGTTCACCCACCCCCGAAAAATAGATATTCTCTTTATTTCCCTTGTGAAAAAGGAGGTTGAACTCATCTTCACCCAGGAGCTTTGCAATTTCCGCCGTTGCCCCGAAATTGGCTGCCGTCAGGGCCGACAGTGCTGCAACATCCACCGTTGAGGGGTTGCCACTATGTGCAATTAATTGACCGGACCTGTCGATCAAGAATACGCAATGTGCTGCTGCGCTCGTTACCATCCTACTCAGACAGTTATCGATCTTTGTTATATCCTTACCGGAGAGAATAATATTCATCTTTTCTTAACAAAGTATTTCCCGAAGATCTCGGGCATAGCTGTCTCAAGGTTGAATTTTTTTATCTCTTTTCTGAAGTCGACCTTAATCTGATCCAGTTCCCCCTTTACCTGATCCAATATCTTTTTTGGGGAGAACTTATTTGAAAGGGCCTCTATCGTTAGTCCCAAACATTCTCCCAATCCCTTCGTCAACTCATGGATTTCCGTATTCCCCGTAAAGACGATTTTTCCGTCTTCATACCTGAACTCCGCGGCGAAGGGATCTAAAAAAGGATACTCGTTGGACTTCTTTACCAGTGCCCTTCTCAACTCGGAGCTGAAGGTTCCCTTCTTGATCAACCCATCCACAACCGTCTCTATGGTGGAGATAGCATCTTGAAGTACCTTAAGCAAGTCTTGTAGGTCGCCCCCCTCAATGATCTCTGCCATGTTATCCGAAGATGTGGAGAGATCAGCTCGGTAGACATGAAAGACCACTCCGGCCCCCTGAGCCTCCTCCAAGATCCGACTAAGAAAGTTCCTTCCCGCAACGAGATTTCCGTCCCTCGCGGTAAGGATCGTTTCGATCGGCTCACCTTCTTGAAAGAAGATCACCCCACTCCCCTTGCCATTCTTTAAGGCAATTTCGATATACCCGGTATGTCTCTGGTCGCCTAACTTATCTATTAATCGTTGTAGGCTCGTGAAATCCGTGGAAAGATCCTTATAGAGAATTTCCCGTTTCAGTGTGCTGGCTAACACTGTGACCATTTCGGGGGAGAGTTGATATACATTGATCACGCCATCCTGCTCTTTTGCTTTGGATATGATATTGGTGATGGCCCGCTGGCCGATTCTCTTTCTATCGCCAGTCTGCTCGATGGCATTGATGATATCCCCCGAATCCATAAAGAGGATGGCTTCATAATCTAAAAAGCCAATTTTGACATATCCACTGAAATCCTCCGATTTCAGTGAAAGGAGCAACCCATTGAGGTTCGTATAAGAGGTGCTCAAATTCTTGTGTATTACTTCCCCCTTTGGAAAGATCATATCCCCTATCCTTTCCCCCTTGCGATATTATCCAGCGTTCTTTTCAGTGAAGCGAGGAAGCGGGTGAAATCAGCCCCTCTTTTCAATGCGATTTCACAATAGTTGAACCCGTGCTTGAAGATCATCTTCCCCTGGGGGACATTTCCATAGCGTATTCGATTAAGCTTACCCATTTTAAAGAAGTTTCCCACCCTCTCCCCAAATAACCCCAGGAAAGCGGTCAAAACCCCTTCCTCTTCTATTTCGGCCATTGATTCGAAGGTTTCTACCTTCCCCTTTGTTGATGCGACTATGACCCCCTCGCATTCGGGGATCTTCATGATCAGTTTGCACACTCGATGGGATAAGTCCGCGTTCTTCCGTTCTTCCTTTTCCCCTCTTCCTTCCAAATGGTCAAGCGCCCTATCCACTTGGCTTGCCGGGGTTTCTTTCCTCCTTGGCTCTTCCGCCTCTTTAATTTCCGAACTTGCCGCTCCTCCCTCGTCTTTCCTCTTCATTCCCTCCACCAGCAAGTGTTCCCAGGTCGAGGAAATGGTTTCACGAGGCGGAACGACTCCGATATTGGATACAAATTTCCCCTCCTGCCATCCAAGGATGGTATAGAAGGCCTCTTCCCCTACTATATCATCGCATTCTGCATGGACGACCTCCCCGTCATTGAAGTAGATCACCCCCCTGTGATCGTCTTTCGCTATGACCAGAGAGGTCGTTACCCGGCCGAGACAATTCATTTGAACGATATCGGTCAGTTGGAGGTCGAAGAGCTTCCCCTCGAATCCCCCCCTTTCCTTGGTGAGATCCAAGATCAATTTTCTGATTTCATTGATTTCAAAAGGTTTTTCGATGTAATGGAGGGATCCCCTATTGCTAGCCTCCTTTTGTACATCCGAAGACCCATAGGCCGTCATGATGATCACCTTCGTCTTTGGAAAATCCCTCTTAATTCGAACCAACAGATCCAGGCCATTGAGATCCGGCATTCGAATGTCCGAAATAACCAGGTCAATGGGCATTTTACCCAGAACATCGAGGGCCTCTTTTCCGTTGTTAGCGATCTCCACTCCGTATTTATCCCTGTCCCTCGAAAGGCTTTTAGCCATACTCCACGTGAGGGTTTCCTCGTCGTCAACTATGAGTACTTTCTTCAACTCCCTTGCCATTTTCTCCTTCCCATTTGTCGTCAGCCGAAACTCATCCGGAAGAGCCCTTCCTCCTCAGTCGCTCTATGGCCGCCTTTAGGCTCTCCTGCATTCTATCGAAAGATTCGGCAAGCATGCCAACCTCATCGCTGGAATGTATCTCGATCTTTGTGTCCAAATCCCCTAGGCTGATTCGGTCGGCTACATCGGTCAGGTATATGACGGGCTTAACGATAGTCCTCGAATACAAAGAGGTGAGCAAAATAAACATGATTACGGATATGCCCACCACGAGAATAAATTGCATTTTTATACTTTCGGCCTTGCCCGAAATTTGCCGTTCGATCCTTTTGGCCGGCTTGGAGAATTCATCGATAGAGGTATTGGCCGCGACCACTAAATCCGTCCCCTCGACAGGGGTGCAGAACATGTACTTGCGCCTCCACACTCCATCGGGGTCGTTCCAGTCATAGGAACCTCGTCCTCTTCCCTTCAAACTTGCCTCTAAGATAGACCGAAATTCGGGGAGCTTTTGGGCTAATATAAGGAGATTCTTCCCGACGACTTTAGGGTTTTTGTTGAAACGGCTAATGGCATTGGTGTCGTGGACGGATGTATATCCCTTTTTACCCACTCCCACTTTTTGTACGGCTATGGCCTTGAGGACGGGCGAATTATACAATTCCCCTTTGCTGAAATGGGGGTGAGATTTGATGAATATCTCAATCTGTTTGGCAACGTCCAGGGCCTTCTGTTTAATCATCTTCTCCCCCAAATCATTGAGGGACCGGACGCCTTCCTTCGTGGCTATGGTTTTGATCTGCAAGATAGAAAAATATCCCACCACGCCAAACACGATAAATGATATGACGAGGGGGATCAGCATCCCGATGGTCAACTTGGTCAACAGGCTGATTCCCTTCCTTCTCGTTTCTGCCATGACCCTCTCTCCTTATCATTGAGTGATACTGATCCTAAATAGTTCGCGGTATTTCTAGCATATTTCCCTTGAAACTTATTCTCTTCCCTCCGTCAGTAATCTCAAAACTGACCGCGCCGCTACCAATTCCGCGGTCTTTTCCCTTGGAAAGGGGTCCCACTGTATCCCTGCCCCGAATTAGGTCGCAGTGGAGGAGTCCATATCTTCGGGCACCAATTGATCCAGGATCTCCCTGTATTCTTGATTCAAATACTCCTTCTGGAGTAACCTTCTCCTCCTCCACTCTCCCTTTTGGAGGAGGTCCTGCACCTCAGAATTCCCCTGTATCTCAGAGATAACCACTTTCATCTTCGATCTCAGCATGGGAATGTCTACGTTTGGGTCGCAAAACACCACCAAGGTAAGGTTCTTAAGGCACATTATCATCACTCTGCCATCTTCAAAGAGAAGCTCCAAGTTCCCCGGATTCCTGCTCAAATTCTCCAGTAGGCCAATGACCTGGGTTACTTCCTTTCCCATCATTGCCAGATGTTTCATAAAGACGATGGGTATCTCCCTCTCCATTATCTTCCCCATATTATCACAAAGGAAGTAACCCCAGACTCCTTTTAGGGAATTGATCTGCATGAGCTTCTCCTTCATTGATAATAACCTCGCGATAAAAATTACTAAGCAAAATGAATGCCAATTATTGTCTTCTAGGAAAAAGAATTTAACATATTGATATTATTGTAATTTTCTCGTTAGATGTTAATTGATGAATAATGGGGTTATCAAAAAAATGCCATATTATCAACGGAGTGGTCGATTTTCAGCCACCTTCTTGCCTTCCCAATGATGAACTATTTCAAGCCAATCATTTGTTTATGCTAAAAATGATGAACATGGCTAAAAATTTAATTGGTAAATAACACTAAAATAACAGGAGATTAGCTTTAAATATTAATAATTTACTTTAAGATTCTTCCCTCATCTATTTACTCTTAAAGGAATAAATTCAAAACAGCGGACAATTTTCGACCATATGGACAAAAATTGCTCATTTTAAGTGGATTAAAAAGTTCGGAAACGATCCACTTCCTCAACAGCCTTCTTTTTTTCCTCGCCTTGACTTTTATCGGGCCTTTATGTAATAAATTGTTGTAATAAAAACTCCTTTTTGGTTAATGCACGTGAACTTACCCAAAGAACACCTCTTCGATATCGCTCAAAAGTACATACAGAAGGGCCAACATAAAAAAGCCATCAAGGAATACGGCAAAATCCTTGATAAGGACCCCAAGAATATACGGGTTCGCCTAAAATTGGGTGACTTATATCTTAAGAATGGATACAAGGATAAGGCCATTGACGAATATATGAAAGTCGCCCAGCAATATGAAAGTGACGACCTCAATTTTAGGGCTACGGCTATCTACAAAAAAATACTCTACCTGGATCAACACTTAGTCGATGTCTATCATAAGTTAGCAAATCTCTATTTAAGAGAGAATTTAGTCGGGAGTGCCCGACTACAATATCATAATATTCTTAAAATCCAGCCCGATGATCCCGTTGCCTTAGAAGGATTGGAAAAAATTGAAAAGGATAGGATTCAGGCTGAAACCCAACCCCAGGAAGGCCCAATCGTAGAACCATCCCCCATGGCCGAGGAACCCCATCCGGAACCTACCCCTCCCTCCCTCGAAGAACTGACCGTTGAATCCCCTATTCTCGCACCAGCCGAAATTGTTCAGGAAACTGATGATAAGGACTTCGAGACACACTACCACCTGGGCATTGCCTATAAAGAGATGGAGCTAATCGATCATGCCATTGCCGAATTTGAAACCGCATCAGCGGATAAGGAGAAAAAATTCGATTGCCTAGTGATGTTGGGAATGTGCTTTATGGAAAGGGAAGATTACGATAAAGCCATCCATTATTTTAACGACGCTTCTCATATGAGAAAACTCAACAAGGAAGAGGTAATCAGGTTGCAATATCGGCTGGGGTTAGCTTACGAGAGCAAGGGTATGATGCAGGAAGCTTTAAAAGCCTACCATCAGATCATCAACCTGGATAGCAATTTTTTGGATGTGAGGAATAGGATCGAGCGCTTAAAGAACGCTTCATGAAATAGGGTTGTCGAGTCCGATTTACGAAAACGAAATCGGACTCGGATTATGGCCTGCAGCGCAGACAGCCGTGCACCCCCTCCCTAATGGAATACCTGCCTCCAGGAATCAATCCTTATTCTCTCCCCCAAGAGCTTCACCGTGATAGCATGAACCGTGGTATCGCTGGTCTGGATGATGATCTGATTGTCCGCGGGGTTGAAGACGATATCCGAGGGAAGCCCGTGGCCTATGATGATGCTCCTGGGGATTGTCCCCCCGATTTTATCCCTATCATCCACAACCCCATCGCCGTTGATATCCAATACCGGGGAGTCGGGGGAGCATCCCGTATCGTATTGAACGGCGTAGAGACGGGCAATGCCTCCGGCTTTGCAGGGATCCTCGATGTCGGGCTCAAAGGTGGTAAAAAATACAATCCCACCGGCAACCAAGGGCGAGGCCGTCACCCTCTCCCCCGAATTCTCGACGAAATCGATGTACCATCCCTGGGACCCCTCCACCGAAGCGCATCCGTTCGTCTGCTTGGTCAAGTTTCCCCTGGTAACAGGCGCCCCATTGTCCTTTATGGCATAGAAACTCTGGGTGGTGGTATCCACCACATCCTTTAATGTAAAAAGCTTGCCCGTCCCGAAGTAGACGAATAGATGATTCGGGTCGGTATCATAAAAGGCCAAGCTCATGGGTATGGAGATGGGCTGAGCGGGTAAAGCCGTAAACAGCAACCTCTTCGACCAAGCCGCCGGATCTGAATCGAGACTGACCTTGAACACCTTCCCCCCAAGATCGCCGGCGTACAGGAAGTCCAAAAGACCGTTGTCATCCGAATCCACGGCCATGGGACTGTTAATCGGATCGCTCGGGGAACCGTTCAATGCCACCTTACCGATGATGTTTCCCTCCTCGAGATCGATGGCATAGAGGTTTCCGTTGGGGCCGTTGTTCTCGAATCCCGAGCCGAAGAAGGCAACCCATTTCCTCTCACTTTCGCCTATCTTCACCCTCCCGATAAAGGGCATGGACCAGCTCTCCCCCAATTCCTTCTCCCTGAACTCCCAGAGGGGAATGGGGTCTTCACCCGTTACATCCAGGGCGAAATAGGCGTCCCCTCCTCCCCTCTCGCCGCAGATCAAGATGGTCTTCGACTCGGCACCCTTTTGAACGCGAACTACCATGGGCGAGAGGTCAACGAAGTATTCGTGGCAGTAATCCTTTCTGGCCAAATCCTTTAGCTTTGCCACCAGGAGATTGTTGGGAAGGAAGGCCCACTTTTCCATGCCCGTGTCGATGTCGAAGGCGTGGAGCACCCCTCCATTGGTACCGACGTAAACGGTATCCCTGGTAACGGCCGGTGTGGAGTGGACGATATCGCCCATCTTATACTTTCGTTCCCGAAACTTTTCAAAAGCCTTGTTCCGGATGAAATCGATGAAATCCTCCGCCTCAACCTTGTCGGAAAAACCGAGGAGCTCCCACAGCGGATGATTATCCGCGTCTGTTACATCCACATTTGATCTCGTGAAATCGATCCTCCGGACCATCTTCACTCCACCTCCCGGTTCATCGTCCAAGGCCGTATAGATTCTCCGCGTTCCGGGCTCTCTGTACCTCAGGGACGATGGTCCGTCCGCCTTCTCATCCCAAAGCGGTTTTGGATTCTTGGGATCGTAGGGAAGGGAGAAGGCCTCCAGGAATCCACCCCAGGTTTGAGGGTCGAACTTAGCCCGAAATAACCTGTTTCCCGTCCCCTGAGAGGTGGAGAGAATCGAGGCGGCCGTTCCCGAGGAGGCTTTCTTGATGATATCGGCAAGGGCGTTTTCGAAGGCCTCCTTTAGTTGGTCATAGTCATCCGCCGTGAAATAGAGGCCACCCCCCTGTGTTCCAGCCTCCTCAAGGAGCTTCATATCGATCCTGAAGCCAATGGTATAGGTGATCACGTTCTGGATCTCCCCGTCCGGGCCCTCCATGTCACTGCGCAGGTCCTTTTCGTACATCCACTGGGCCACATCATCCAGATAATTGTGAAGCTCCCTGTCGTCCCAATCGGGAAAGTCGGGCTTGGCATAGGGGGTATCCTTGCCGTCGCCGTCATGATCCCCCACGGCGCTCAGCAACCGGTCCCAATCGCTATCGCAGTTTGACTCGCCATCGGTCATGAAGATGACGAAGTTCTTCTGGCACCACCACTGGATAGGGCTGGAATTATCGATGGAATTCCCATAGTCGTCGGTATTTCTGGCCGTGTAGGCATTGCCGCCCCTATAATATGAATAATTGCTCTCCCTGTTACCTTTATATTCGCCCAACCCCGGGGGGCCATTTCCACCCGCATAATACTGGGCCGCCGTAAAGAGCGTCTCAGCCAGCACCGTATAAGTGTGGGGAACGGTTTCATAGATCTCCATTCCGTTGATGTAGTCGACCAATTCGCCTTTCTCTGTACCTACCGGACGTAAGACTTTTCCCCCATGCCTCAGGAAGTCCGAATCGGTATTGAAGCTCCTACCAGTCTTTGGGTCTTCCCAGTTCCACCTGGACCTCCTCCCCTCGCTGCTGCTTCCGTCCAGACGCATCAGACCGAAACGGACGTTTTCCGTTTCGTCAATGATGTGGGTAACCACGTTCTTGGCGATCTGCCACCGGGTGCGATTGTAACGGTTCCAATTTTCGTAATTCCCCAGATCAGGCATCCCCACCCAGGGCTCATATTCCTTGCTGGGATCGTAAGGGGTCCCGGCATCCTCATTGAGCATGCTCCCGGAGTGATCGAGGATGATCAAGATGTTGGGCATGACAACCCGTGTGATGAAGGGGGGCGTTTCACACTTCATCGCAGATATGTTTGTAGCACCCCCGATGAGGAGAGATAAGACGAGGAAGCTGAGAATAAACGGTCTTTTCATTTTCCCCACCCCTTTTCCCCCACTCGGCTATTTTGGATAAGCAGAAAATAATTATTGACGGCTTCGTAAAAAGTCCATCTGCCGTTCGACATGCTCACGGCCCTGAGCAAAGCCGAAGGGCTGCGTTGCGCTGCATCTGGATCTTTTTTCTTTGCCGTCTGATTCCGACTCTTTACGAAATCATCATTATTAAATATCATAATAATTCACTTTCCGAAAAAAGTAAAGGAAAATGGGGCTCAGGTTTCCTGGTTTTCCAGGAAATTCCGTTGTCCGGGGGCGTAATGGCTTATGCCATCCACATGGAATGTGGGAATATTGGAGTGGTGGGTATCAAAACAGGTGAGATATAAACCCAATGTTCCATCATTCCAGCTGCAGCAAAGTCACTGAGTTCTTGTAAAATCAACAGGTTACAAAAATATTCCCTATAAAAGTAATGATAAAACCCCCTCTACCTAAGGGTCTCCCATATGATTTTTGGAAATGAACAATCTGTGACGTCATATATCACTATCATTAATCAAGATAGATCTTCTGCATGAGATGTACATCCAACAGCCTACCGAATTTCCGACCAACTTCCTTCATGACCCCAATGTAATGAAAGCCAAAGGATTCGGCAAGATGAACACTGACATCATTGCCTTCAGCAATCCTTGCTATGATGGTATGAAGACCTAAGCGTTTGTCCTGGCAAAATATTAAAAAAGCCCATTCTTTATCCTTCAAAAAGAATAGGCTCCGGAACAAGTTAGGCTCTCGATAATTCCAATTTCGACCCTACATCCGAACGAAATCACATCTAATATATCAGGTTTAGAGGGAATATCAATGTCTTGGAGAAAAAATCGTCGTTTGGCATCAAGTGGTCCTTCCTTGGCTTTAATTTCTCAATCCTAATTTTTTCTTGCAACATTAAAGAATTTATTGTATAAAAGCCTGGAAAACCTATTCATGGGAGGATATTATGAACAAGAAAAAATTAATTGATATGGTTAAAAAAGGTATACCTGACAAGGAAATAATGAGGGAGTTGGGCATCCAGACTAAAGCTTCTTTGAAGAGGATGTATTATGAAGCCTTAGTCGAAGCTGGGAAAATAAAGGGTATTATGACAGAGAGGAAGATGAAAAAAGCAAAGGCCAGGAAAACGGCCTTGACCATTGGCAAAAGGGGAACCATTCTCCTTAGTAATAAATTGCTAGTAGATCGACTTGGTTTCAAAAAGGGGGATAAGTTCGCAGTATCAAAAAGGAGGGATAGTATCGTCCTCAAAAAACAATAAAGCTCAAAAGAATAAAAAAATATGAGTGACCCTTTTTGGGGCTCTCTGATATCTTTCTTGGTTTTCCCTATGTTGATCAAGAATTTCGCCTAGTCTTAGGGAAATCACCTGTCGCCCTTTTCCTTTTTAACGGTTTTCCCTTCCGTGAGTGTTCATGTCAGCTCCGCATAGTGAGCTATTTACTCAATACCGTGCTCTTTCATGTTGTTATTCCAGACCTCAAAGGCATATTTTAGGATATGCCGGATGCAGATGAAGGGAGTCTCACACAATAAAAATAAAAGGGTTAGGTCTACACCTGCCCTGCCCTACCCTACGCAAATGCTTGATTTTATGG
Source organism: uncultured Syntrophobacterales bacterium (assembly GCA_965371165.1). GTDB lineage: Bacteria > Desulfobacterota > BSN033 > WVXP01. Next base: position 14,916 of record CBDUXJ010000022.1, read on the forward strand.
TATCCCCGGCCGGACTCGAACCGGCGACACAGGGATTAGGAATCCGAAAAAGGGGGTTTTGCAACTTATTGATATTCAAGTAAGTTAGCGGAATGGTTGATCTTTTTTGCCTTCGGTGTTATATTGAGTAATGGCGTGTAAGTCTCGGTATAAGCACAATTCAAGCACAATTTTTGAGGGGGATTAATGGAGGACGGTCCTTATATTTCCACTTTATTGGGAACCGGTCCTTTGCAACCTCTTCCCCAACACATTCTTGACCGCATTAAAAGATCAGCAAGGGACCCTCACTACTTCAACGCCGTAACTTTTGAGGCCTTAGCGGATCAGTATTTGGAGGAGTGCTACCACAATTTTGTAAGGAAATCAGAGGACAAGGAATTGCATGAGGTTTACGATTGTTGGGAAAAACAATACTACATACTGAGAAGAGAGTATGAGGACTTCCTATCTACCTATGATCCTTCTAAGTGGAAACCCTCGCGGATCAGATCCTTTATGAGCCAACGTAAGAAAATATTTAAACCCGAAATGGAACGCATAAAGGAAACGATAAAAGAGTACGTATGCTGGCGACAATGGAGACGGAGGTACCCTGCCCTGCTTGAAAAAGCGGAACAGGGTGACTTGGAAGCAAAGGAGAAACTGGATGCCGTTTTTACCAAGAAGGGCCACCTTCGTTTACATATCCATCGGCAACTGGGAAAAGAATATGTTAGGTCATGGAATGAAGATATTCAATGGTGGCTATTAGAACGCCGTGATCAAATTCCTCGCTGGAAATTAAGCCAGGTGATAAGCGAGATGGCGAACATGGGATTTGTTCCGAAGAATAGCAGACAAACGGGAAAATTAGGGAAGGAGGAGGAATACCATGGTCACGATTACGATAAATTCATCGATAGGGCGAGGAAAATGCTTAATGAAATGAAGATCCCTACAAGAGAAGGAAAACGGGGAAGGCCCCGAAATCATTAAAGAAAAAATAGGGAAGTAAACTACTTCCGATTACACATAGAACCTCCGATGCTAACATTATATCAAATAGTATCGGAGGTTTTTTTATGAGTGATCAAAGACTTCTCGATGTAAATCAAGCCGCTGCCTATCTCGGCACGAATCCCCAATGTCTTCGTATGAGGATTTGGAGGGGGCAAATCCCGCCTGGGGTGATTGTACGCATGGGAGATAGTCCAGGACGCATCTATCTTGACAAGGGAGAGCTCGATAGCTGGATCGATACATTGAAAGGGAAATAAGTGGCATGGATAAAAAGGACAAGCCCCATTATTTCAACGTCCAGGAGGCTCTGGTGGACAAAGGATATTGGGCCGCTATGAAAGATACAGATCGAAGCCTGTATATTGCCCTTTGCC
>CBDUXJ010000023.1:0-15852 GCA_965371165.1 uncultured Syntrophobacterales bacterium
ATCTGGATCTTTTTTCTTTGCCGTCTGATTCCGACTTTTTACGAAATCATCAAATTATATGCCAAAAAAACACAATTTTCCCTTTCGGTTGCTCGTGGTCTGTTGCCCAAATTCCCTTTCGCTCACTGAAAAGAATTTTGGACCATTCTAGAGTTCGCTTCACTACAAATAGCGCATGGGGGTTACTTCGTCCCATAACGTATTAGAATGTACAACGCCCCAACCGCATGACTGCAGCACTGCAGCACTTGAATAACTTCGTGCTCCAGGGAACCAGGGCAACGGCCTGTTCCAACGTGAACCTTCTCCAGCAAATTTCGCTCATGGACAGTGGTGTTGCCTAGAATCTGAGGAAACTTCAGTATTTTTTTCTTGACAACGGGGTTGTTTTTGGTATGATTGGTTGGGACTTTGTGAAAAAAAGAATAAAGAGAAAGGAGGTTGGGGTTTCATGGACAGAAAATTCATTTCCATTGTCGCCGCGATTATGTTTTTTGGATCCTTGCTCGTCTTACAGGGCGTCTTCGGTCAACAGGATTCCTTCACTATCGACAATCCCGGGCTTTACACGACGGATACGTACCAGGGGACTAAGTTCGAGCACAAAAAGCATGTCGATACGCAGAAGGACTGCAAGAAGTGCCATCACAACTACAAGGAGGGGGCGAAGGCTCAGAAGTGCATAGGTTGCCACAAAAAGGACTCCAAGATCACCGCCAAAAAGGCCTTTCACAATACCTGTAGGAATTGTCACAGGAAATATAAAAAAGAGGGCAAGCCGACTGGCCCGACCCTCTGCACGAAATGTCATGCCAAGAAGAAGAAATAGAGGGAGATAAAACCGGAAAGGCCAAAGGGGCCGGATGGGAAGAAGCTCATCCGGCCCCTTGCGTTTCTCTAATGGTCCCATCCTCTTCCATTTCGCCCAAACGACTCATGTCATCCCCCTTCACTGAGGAAAAAGCGTAATCCCCTCCACCGGTATCATGGGAGAATCTTTGTTTTTACAGCTCTTTTTTGGTATGATGAGCTGACCATATGGGGATTATTCCCGTGAGCCGGCTTAGTAATAAGAAGGGCAAAGATCGTGACGACGGGCGGAAGGTGAAGCGGTAAAGATGGGGAGAGATAGTGGAGGAAAGGGTTGAAAGAATCCTGAGGGATAAGCCCGAAAGGCTCTGTCTGGACCCTTGGGAGCTCGAACCCATTTTGGACTCCTTTTCCGGCAAAAAGGTAGCCATTGCCGAACTGGCGGGGCGGGATAGCATTGCCGCGGCCATGAAAGTCCTGGAGGAGAAGGATGTAGAAATGCTTTTACCCGTCTATACGTATACGGGTACGGAATATGGCTCCTTCGACTATTTGGAGAGTGCCGAGGAATGGCTGAAGGGGCGATTGGGCAGCGGGAGGATAGGAAATCTCGTCCTTTTGGGATCTCCGAAATTCTGGCATGCCCTCAATGGCCGATGTGTAAAAGAGCTCATCGGGAGATATGGGTTCTATACCCCCTGTATCGGCTGCCACGTCTATCTTCATGCCTCCCGGATTCCGTTGGCCAAGGCCCTGGGGGTGAAGGCCATAATTTCGGGGGAGAGGCAATATCATGACGGGAGAGAAAAGATCAATCAGATCTCCCTCGCCATATCCGCCTATCGGTTTCTCCTCTCTCGTTTCGAGGTGGATCTTTTGATGCCCCTTGCGGAGATACGGTCGACCGCGGAGATCGACGAAATGATCGGCACGCCGTGGGACGAGATAGGGGAACAACCTCAATGTGTTTTGAGCGGTAATTATCGGGATGGGATGGATAGTCTCCATTTCGGCCCCAACCATTTCGATCTGGATCGAATCGTGGGTTACTTGAGCGAATTCGCCCTTCCCGTAGCCTCTCGGGCCACCGAAGGGCTTTTACGGGGAGAAGGGGTGGATTACCTTCGAATCGCCCTGGAGGTGTTGGAGGAGAGGCCCCGTCTGATTTGGGAGGTCGCGGGGGAAATATGGCCATCGTATTCTTGATCCTCGATGGGCTTGGGGATAGGCCTCAAAGGGTACTGGGTTCGAAGACGCCCCTTGAGGCAGCAGAAACGCCCAATCTGGATCAATTGGCAACTATGGGATCCAACGGACTCCTCGATCCCCTCGGACCGGGCGTCCCCATGGGGAGCGAGACAGCGCATTTCCTCATCTTTGGCTATCCCTTGGAGGATTTTCCCGGCAGGGCTGTGATCGAGGCCACGGGAAAAAACATCCCCATGAAACCTGGGGACGTTTTATGCCTGGCAAGCTTTACTCGGGTCGTCCCCGACGGAAGGCGCTTGATCCGGAAACGGCTTGCTTATGAGCATCCCGAATCCATCGATGAGGAGGCCTTAGTTACCTTATCCAAGGACATATCTGCCTTTGAGTGTGAAGGGATAACGATGGAGTTTAGATATACGGGGAGGGCCGAGGGTATCCTCTTTTTGCGGGGAGGACTTAGTGCGCATTTCACCGATTCGGATCCCTTTGGAGACGAACGGCTGATACTAAAGGTTGAACCTTTAGAGGGAGTTGAAAAGGGCCCCGCCCAAAGGGCATCCGAAGCCCTCAACCGTTACCTTTTATGGTCATACGAAAGGTTGAAAGACCATCCCGTTAACCGAGATCGTGGGGAGCCCATCAATTTTCTCGTGACGAAATGGTCGGGGCGTTTTCCGGAAAAACCCCCGTTGCCCTTTTCGGCTAAATATGGGTTGAAGGGGGTGGCCATTGAAAACGGCCCCCTCTATGTGGGATTGGCTCGATTCCTGGGGCTCGAGCCCATTGAAGTTCCCCCCAAGAGGGATGTCACCCGGGATATGAACCAAAAGGTCAAATGCGCCCTGGAAGCCTTTGAGAGGGGGTACGATTTCGCCTACGTCCATACGAAGGCCCCGGATGTGGAGGGCCACAAGGGGGAGCCCCTCCTGAAGGCGAAAGCCATCGAGGCCATCGACCGATCGTTGGATCGACTGGTGATGATGGTTCGAGAAGATCCGAGTTTTCTCCTCGTCATTACCGGCGACCACGGGACCCCCAGTTCGGGGAACATGCTTCACTCGGGGGATTCCCTTCCCATCCTCTTTGTGGGGATGAATGTCCTGCAGGACGGAGTCGTTCACTTCAACGAAAGGGATGCAGCAAGGGGTGGTATAGGTCGCCTTCGGGGCCTGGATGTCATGAATATGGCCATGAATTTAACCGATAGAGCAAATCTCTATGGGATGCGGCACAGTGCTCTTTGGGTTCCCTCGGTACCTCGTGAACCGGTCCCCTTGGAGATTACCTCGGACCCTTGAAGGGAGCAAGAACCAATGCTTTCCCCTTTCCTCTCGATGGACTTACTTACGGATCAAACCCGGCAAGAGCCCCTCTAGGCCCTTCTCCTTTCCCCTTTTGGGGGCTTTAGACTTACCACTTTTGGTCGTCGCGGTATGGCTGAGAAAATCGATGTTTTGCTGAACCAGCGATTCATTTGATCCAAACTGATTTAAGATGTCCAGTTTGCCCTGGGAAAGGGCATCGGAAAACCCCTTCATATCTTTTCCCGTAGCACCATTGATCTGCGCCCCAAGGGAGGCCTTCAATGCATTTACTTTTTTGCCCGCAAACCGCTTCAGTTGTCGGGCAAAGAGCCGGTCGATGTTGGAGGAGATGGACAATTTCGGATCGTCCCTGGTCCCCTTAGCCACTACACCAATGCTCAGGGAAGGAGCCGTCTTCATGGCCTCTTTCACAATATTCACCATGAGATTTTCCGTACCTTTTTCCGAGAAGTTGAGGACGAGGTTTTTCACCGTGGTCTTGGTCTTTAAGTCGATGGAGTCGCCCTTCAGTGCCAGATTTGCCTTGAGGTCCAAAAACCCCCTCTTGATGTTTGACAGCGAAAGGGGATTTTCTGTAAAGGTAAACCCGTCCAACGGATACCCACTAAGGTCCAGAGATACGGTGTCGACGGGTATCTCGCCGGTATGATCCAAAATCCCATTGAGGACCAGCTTGGGACGTTTCCCCCGGATATCGACCCGGGTGGGTTTTCCGTAGGAGGTGGGATCGGAGGTGACCCCTCGGATCGTTCCCCTGAGGGACCATTTCTCCTGTTCCATGGAAAGCCTCGCTTCCTTCAGGAGGAAATCGGGGCCTTTCTTGACGCTTGGGAATATGATATCGCGGCCCTGGGCCCGTATCCTCGTCTGCACCGGTTCATCGATTTCCATTTTCGGCATGCCGGTTCGAATCTTGTCCGCATTATTCCAGATGAAGTTCAGGGCCTTGCCAAAGAAGGGACAGAGGAAGGCTTCCGCCCAACGGACATTGGTAAACTGCTCGAGACCTAAATCCTTGAGGATGGCCCGAAGATCTTGCTCTTTTAACCTTTTCATTTCGTCCTTAAGCGACTTTTCCAGCGTTGTCACATTCCTTTTGAAGGCCGACTTTTTTGCCTCGATTTCCTTTCTCAAACCCTTAAGGGTATCAGTGGCTTCCCGGAGATTTTTCAGATCGCTTTGTAATTTCAACAAATCGACAGGACCCTTGATTTCGGTCTTCTGGAGGGATTCAAGACTTCCCTGGACCTTGGTCATGATCTCATCGGCCTTCGCCTTCACGTCCAGATCCTTGAGTTCCGATTCCCATTTAGATTGCATCTTGGAAACGTCTTCGCTGAGCTGCTTGGCCCTCCTCACCGATTCCAGGCGGTTGATATCGACTAACTCTTTGACATCGAATTTCTTCTTGAAGACCTCGAGGTTGGGTAATTTCACACAGGGAACCTCCGTGGGTTTTTCCTCCTTCTCCTCGGCCTTCACCCTCTTCTTTAGGCGCCGGGGCAGTTCGCCCGACGTCTTCCGTTCGGTATTAACCTGCATGTTTTCCATTATCATCTCGTCGATGACAATTTTCTTGGAGAAGAAGGGAAGGAGGGAGACCGAAATCCCAATATCCGCTACTTCAACCATATTCCTCCAAGGATTGTCGGTATTGGCCACGGCCAACCTCCGAATCCTTACGCCCGGCCGCAAAAACCCGATATCGAGATCCTCAATTTCGACCTTCGCCCTATTGAGGAGACTCGCCCTTTCCTCCACGATGGACTCGACGATCCCGTCGAGGAAGAAGGTGACAAAGCCAACGATGATGAGAATAAACACCATAAAAGGAATGATAAATTTCCAACGCATATCTTCCTCCTATCCCCTGATGCTCCTATAGGATTGGTAGTATTTGTAAAAACGGCTCATCTTAATCGCCTTGACGATTCTCCACTGTTGAAATCTGGCCGCTAGATCGGCTCTATACCTCTCGACGCCGTATTTCGTAAAGTGAAATATAGGGTACAGGAGGATCAGGGAGATGACGAGGCTTCCCATGACGATGGTATTGTTGAATCGTGTGAAGGGAATGATTGCGGCATTGTACGCCTCGATCCAGAGAGGCCTTAGTGCAGTGGAGGTGAGGATTGCGTAGCCAACCCAGTCGGAGAGGGGATCCACTCCGTAGCCGATCAAATCGAAGGCGAACATGGACAGAATAGCTGCGGTGAGGTTTACCTTGATGACCAGGATGAGGAAGACCACAACGATGTTGTGAAGGCTGAACGTGGGTGTTAACCCGATGATCATGCCCAGCATCATTCCTCCGGCGATCTGTTTAGGTGTCGCCTCGGCGTTCAAAATACGAAAGATCTTACCGATTATCTTTAACCAGATCATAACGGAATGCCCCCCTTAATTAGGTGATTGACCGGGCGAACCCGATGAGCAAACACTGTTACTATCAGGGCGGGGAACCGCGATGTCAACCTTTTTTCTTACCTACCGGAGGTTTTCTGGTTTCATGGGAACCCTTTTTGTTCTATTTTAATTGTATAAAAAATGCCTGTTGGATACCATCCAGCCTCCCTCCATTGACTTTTTTACTATCGTTTCCATACACTAAGAAGATCGAGGAAATTGGGTGGGTCCATGGTGGCTGAAATCATCGAGGAGGAATCTCTCAGGAACAGGACCCGTGTCTTCAGGGATCGACCGGAGGCGGGGGATCGTCTTGCGCGGAGACTCGTAAAATATAAGGGTAGGGAAGGTCTGGTCCTTGCTATCCCTTCGGGTGGCATACCAGTCGGGCTCAGGATCTCTCAACATCTGGAACTTCCGCTCGACCTCGTGATTTCCCGAAAGATCCCCATTCCCGGGAATCCGGAGGCCGGATTTGGTGCCCTCTCTTTCGAGGGGAGTCTCTTCCTCAACGAACCCCTCGCGAGGAAGCTTCGCCTTACCGCAGAGGAGATTCGAAAACTCAGCATCCCGGTATTGGAGGATATCCAGCACCGAAATGCCGTGTTTCGGGGTAGACGTCCCTTTCCCGATCTTGGGGGCAAGATTGTCATCGTGGTGGACGATGGCTTGGCCTCGGGGTATACCATGATGGCATCTATTAACTTCGTTAAGAAGAGAGAACCGGGCCGGGTTGTCGTGGCCATTCCCACAGCGCCCGAGAGCTCCATCCAGCTCATTTCGGCCCAAGTGGATGAAATCCTCTGCCTCAATATCCGTAGGGGCTTCTTTTTCGCGGTTGCCGATGCCTACCACTATTGGCATGACCTCTCCGAGGAGGAGGTCATGAAGTTTCTCAAGCAGCCTCGGTCGCCTTGATCCCCGATAAGCTGCCCCCAAAGGTATCCTCACCATGAGTTCAATTTCGGAAAGGATCGATAGGATTCTTGAGGTTTTTCCTGAAAGGAAGTGGTATAGGGCGTTAACGCCCTTTGAGAGATTAATTTCCACCATCCTTTCCCAGAATACCTCCCGAGAGGCGACGATAAAGGGCTTTGAAAACCTGAGGAGAAGATTTAGGGTCGTCCCGGAGGTTTTGGTAGAGGCGAAGGTGGAGGAGATAAGGGAATGTATTAAGCCATCGGGTCTCTATAACATAAAGGCACCCAGGATCAGAGGGGTCGCGAGGATTATCCTCGAGGAATATGGAGGAAATCTGAATAGCCTCTCCCGTTTGTCCACCGATATTGCCAGGGAGAGGTTGCTGAAAATACCCGGGGTGGGATTTAAAACCGCCGATATCATCTTATCGTCGGTGATGGGAAGGGGGAATTTCGCCGTGGATACACACATTGGCCGGGTTGCCAAGCGGTGGAAGATGATCAGGGTGAACGCTGGTTACGAGGAGATAAGATTGGCCTTCGAGGCAGTTATTCCCCAAGACAAGAGACAGAGGGTCCATCTCGCCCTTATCGAATTCGGCCGGGAGATCTGTAGGGCCCGAGGGCCGCGATGTGCAATCTGTCCCGTTTACGAAGAATGTGAATGGGAGGGAAAAAGCGAATCTAGAGGCGCGGCCTAACGGTTTTTGCGAGGCCCTCGTGTATGTTGCCCCTACCATGAGGCAGGGCGGGTGAGGGGACCTTTAATATGTTTTGGCCAGCGATGATGTATCTGCCTCATCCTGCCCGAACGCATGGAGAAGTTAAGCCCGAGCACCATAAGCCAGTTCACCTTGGGCGCACGTAACATCCTTATGAGGATCGAACGGGGGGCACAACAGTATTTCTTAGCCCACAGAAAACCTTCCTCAAGCTCCTCGGGGCTCATCTTCGCTGGGCTGAAAAGCACGTGCGAGCCGTCGTAACGCCGCCAGTCGGAAGCTTCGGGGAGAAGCCTCCCTTCTCTCTCAAGTCGGGCTCTCAGTTTTGTCGCAGGATATGGGGTGAGTATGCCGAACACGGGCACCTGAATGCCGGTGGTTTGGACAAAGTCGACGGTCTTTCTGAAAACGTCCTTGGAGTCGTGATCGTGTCCGAATATAAAGGCCCCTTCCACGATGATTCCATAGTCGTGAAAGGTTCTAACGTATTCCTTCATCATGTCGGTGCGGACCCACTTCTTGCCCGAGAGGTCGAGGTTCTGTTGGTAGATCGATTCGAACCCTATAAAGAGCTCGATGCAGCCCGACTTGCGTGCAAGCTCCATGATCTCTCTGTCCCGCGTCATCGTGACAGAGGCGAAGCTTGCCCACCTTATTTTCAGAGGGATAAGACTCTTGAAAAGGTCTTTTGCGTAGTCTGGCCTCCCCCCTATGTTGTCGTCGACAAAGAAGATTATGTTCGAGCGTTCGGAGTCCAGCATCGCTTCAATATCAGCGACAACTGCAGAAATGGGGCGAAGGCGATACCGGTGTCCGAAGAAAGGGGTAACCGAGCAGAACTCGCAATCGTGAGGGCATCCTCGGGTAGCCTGGACGGACTGGAGTATCTTGCGGTGAGAACGCTGTAACAGATCAAGCCTCGGACTCGGTATTTTTGCGAGGTCAACCTGACCTCCCTGATATATGCCGCACACGGTCCCCTTTGAAAAATCGTCGAGTACTTTCGAGAAGACGCCTTCGGCCTCTCCTACCACGACGGAGTCGCAGTGCTCCAGCGCTTCCTCGGGAAGCGCCGAGGGGTGCATTCCCCCCATCAGCACAGGCACACCCTTCTGTCTGAAAGCGTCCGCGAGCCTGTAAGCGTGGGGGGCATTTAGTGTTAGTGTCGAGATTCCCACGAGGTCGGCACCCTGCGAGGGGTCAACCCGCTGAATGTCTTCATCGATGACCGTTACCTCCCATTCCTCGGGAAAGAGCGCAGCTATGGTTGTCACCCCCAGAACGGGAAAGGGCCCCGGAGGCTGTTCCGTTAGTTGAAGGTCTGGATCCGTCGCGTGAATCAAAAGAGCCTTAGGCATACCTGCAACCGTCTCCTACACCGCTTACAAAGAGAGGTCCATCTTAAACTTGAGATTTTACGGCGTTCGCTTTGGATGGCCTTTGGCAGGTCTAACGCATGAACCTCCCCCGAAGGACTGGACATGCTGTCATTCTCCCTTATCCACCCTCTTCTTTGGCAGTAATAATAGCGAGATAGCGGTTTATTTGTCAAAAGCCTAGGATTGATCCCTCCCATTCTTCTCCGACAGGATCGGTAGAAATCTTGAATTTTTTCCCGAAATGAGGTGGTATAGGGGAAACGGGAATGGGAGGGAAAAAGCGAATCTAGAGGCGGGGCCTAACGGTTTTTGACAAAATCCTCATAGATCATCTGGGCCATCAATTCCGAAGTCGTCGGTTCGTCCTCATGGAGGTGGATCAAACCATCGGCAAGGGTTTGCGAATTAATTCCTCCATCTCGCGAGTATTTTTCTAAGTTGTCGTGAAAAATGAGCTTTATCGCCATTCAAGTCCCCCAGTCTAAAAAAATAAAGCATGCAGAAGACCAAATGTCAATAAGGAGAGTCTTTTCTCGTGAGTTCCTCGTTGCACCTGGTCCCCCCTTCCGTTCGGCTGAGCCCTTCGGTCTGCCCTCAATGGATCCCCGCACTTTTCCAGGGAATTACACTCGCGAATAATGGCGTTCTGTGGTGTCTGAGAAATATTCCCCATCGATTTAGGGATGTCCGATACGCGTTTTCTGATTAATTCCAGACGCAAATATTCTGAATTGGTGATGATAATCGATTGGATATTTCATCTTCAAAAGGACTCCGTTAATATTCCAATAATTAAAGCTTTATTAGGATCTTCGCCGAGGATGTGGTATTTTAATTCCTCCTCGATGACGACCCTGGTGGAAATAAGGGGCCCTCCAAAATGTGCCGCCTCACCGATCCCGGTCACCCCTTCATCTGTGCGCACTTCCACCAGCAGTGCGGGCTTGTTGGACATCGTGTAATTGGCATCATATACTGCTCTCTCTAATGGATAATTTAGTTGCATAGTTACGACATCGGTAATCTTCATTTGCTTCTCCTTTCTCATTCCAATCAAATGACATTAGATGCTTTAAACCCCTTTTCGCCCCGGGAGGATCGCAAATTCTCCGGGATCCCTGTTTATAGAACATGCAGTATACAGTTTTTCCGAGTCTCGATGAATACCATTTTCATTTCCTTCCAAAGCATTCTGTGCTTAAATATCATGTATCCTCTTTATCCCCTTTCTCGAGGATTCCTTTGAGCAGGAAAAGACGACCCGAACCTCGTGAGGTTGACCGGGGAATGGTTCTGGAATTATTGAAAAGGGGGGACCAGCCGCTGGTTCTTCGGGATTTTGTCCGACGGTTCGACCTCACCCATGAGGAAAAAAGGAGGCTTAAAGTCCTCCTGAATGAGATGATATCGGAGGGTCAAATCATCAGGATCAAGGGGCGGAGGTATGGCCTGCCTTCGAGGACGAATGTGGTGCTGGGCCGCCTCCAGTGTCACGCCGACGGGTATGGTTTTGTCATCGTGGAGGATGGAAACCAACCCGATATCTTTGTTAAGCCCAAGGATCTTCGGGAGGCGATGCATGGCGATCGGGTCGCCGTTCGCATAGAACACCTGAGGAAGCGGAGGGGAAAAGGGAGGGAGGGCCGGATTGTCCGGATCCTGGAAAGAGGGACCCAAAGGATCGTCGGGAGGTTCATACCCGGTGACGGTTTCGGCCGGGTAGTTCCGGATGACGACCGGTACCTTTTTGAGGTCATCATTCCCAAGAACCAAACCATGAAGGCCAAGGAGGATCAGGTTGTTGTCGCTGAGGTCACCCAATACCCGACTATTGTCAAAAACCCGGAGGGAAAGATTATCCACATCTTGGGTTATCCGGGGGACCCGGAGGTTGTCCCTCGGATCGTGATCTGGAAATACGATTTGCCCGATGGTTTTCCGGCGCCGGTACTCCGGGAGGCGAAGGCCATCCCTCAAGGGGTACGCGATGAGGAAATGGTTGGACGGGTGGACCTGAGGCGAAAGGTGACCGTCACGATAGACGGGGAAAACGCCAGGGATTTCGACGACGCCGTCTCCATCGAGGAGAGGGATGGAGGGTATACCCTCTGGGTTTCCATATCGGACGTGGGCCACTACGTCAAGCCCGGAACCCATTTCGATAGAGAGGCCTACCGGAGGGGAACGAGCGTCTATTTCCCCGATCGGGTTATCCCGATGTTTCCCCCCGAGCTTTCCAACGGAATTTGCTGTCTTCACCCTCACATGGATCGACTCACCCTGACGGCGGCTTTGCGTTTCGAGGGGGAGGGGAATTTAGCGGAAAGTGACGTCTTCAAAAGCGTGATCCGAAGCGATGCCCGCCTCACTTACAGGGCTGTGAGGAGGATCTTGGTGGACCGGGACCCGGAGGAAATGGAAAGGCATGAGGCGCTGCTTCCCTCATTGGAGGCAATGGGGGGACTTTGTTCCCTCCTGGCTGGAAAGAGGCGGAAAAGGGGGAGCCTCGATTTCGACCTTCCCGAACCAGAGATCATCCTGGACCTTCAAGGGGAAGCCCAGGAGATCATTAAGGCCGAGAGGAACTTCGCTCATCAGATCATCGAGGAGTTTATGATCGCCGCAAATGAGGCCATTGCCGTCAAACTGACCCAAGCCCTATTTCCCCTTTTGTACCGAGTCCACGAGGAGCCCGATATCGATAAGATCCGCGATTTCAGACGATTCGTAGCCCTTTTAGGGTACCGGTTAAAAGTGAGACGATCCCATGGCCCTCGGGAGTTTCAGCCCCTGTTAGAGGAGGTGCGAGGAAAGTCCCTCGAAAGGCTGGTCAATACCGCCTTGTTGAGGTCGATGAAACAGGCCCACTATTCGGACAAAAACCTTTCTCACTATGGTCTTGCTTTGAATTGTTATACCCACTTCACCTCGCCCATTCGAAGGTATCCCGACATCCTTGTGCATCGTCAACTGAGGAAGATCATCGAGGAAAAGCGATCCACGAGGGAGGATTTTTCCCAAGAGGCACACCATCTTTCCCAGCGGGAGAGGGTGGCAATGGAGGCGGAAAGGGAGATCCTCAAGAGGTATCGGGCGAAATTCATGGAGGAGAGGGTGGGGCAGCAATTTGACGGCTTTATCAGTGGGGTTACCTCCTTCGGGTTTTTCGTGGAGCTCCAGGAGCTTTTCGTCGAGGGGCTGGTGCATATCGGCAGTTTGTCCGATGATTATTTTCTGTATGACGAAAAGGGGTATCGCCTCATCGGGAAGCACTCCAAAAAAATCTTTCGGATCGGCGACCGGGTCAGGATTGTGGTCGACCGGGTAGATCCGGAGAGGCAACAGATCGATTTTCGACTGAGCAGGTGAAGAGGGTTTTCGATGGGGAACGGTGGAATCGCCCGCAAATTTCCTTGGCAGTTTAGAGAATATTTACGTAATCGAAAGCGCGACTCAGGTGAGAACCAGACTGTCGCTAAACCTCCAACCTCTTAACCTCAACCTGCTGAGGGGTGATGAACCCCGAAGCACCGGGTTGGATGAAAATCCCAAGGAATTATGGTATGTTAAAGGAAAAGACCGGGAGATTGGGATGAAGCCGGTTTATGTCGAGGTTATTACCAAAGTGCTCATCACCTATGGTCACTGTTATCGATGTCCGGTCGCCCATGGGGATCCTCAAATCCATTTGGCACAGGATATGGAAATACCCGGCCTTCATCGTGGAAGGCAGGGACAAATACGTGGGATGGGATCCGGAAAAGTTGGAGGCCCTGATCGACCGGCATCTTTAGGTGTAGGAGAGGTGGTTGAGGTTGAGCAGGGCAAGCCTGGTGGTTTGGCTTCTCTATTATCGCATAGAATAGATTACTAAGGAAAGGAGCTCTGAGCGCGAATTAAGATTTTTTCGGTAACCATTCTTGGTGAAGCGAAACAGCCGCAAACTCAATGTTTGAGCCTGAAAGGCGAGTTTTGAGGTTGCAGTGAAGCGAACTTTAGAATGGTCGAAAAAATATTTTTAAGCAGCGAGGAGCGACTTTTCCAGGGATATGTGGAGAGCTCGCAGACAATTCGTTGATGGATGCAATAATTGGTTTCACACCGAGCCGTGAATCGGGCTCATGATACACCTCAATTCGGAAGGCAAAATGCCTGGACATTCAATTAGCAAAGGATCAATCGACATAAGAAGGGAAAGCGGCTATGTCGTATCACTTTAGAACTCCATTTTCCATCGGTGGACCCTTAACCCCTCGGGTCAAATTCCTGATGATTGCCTGCGGGGTGGGATTTCTCCTGCAGATGGCTGTCGGGGCAAGGCTCTACTACTACCTCGGGCTGGTTCCGGCACTATTCTGGGGTAAGTTCTTCGTCTGGCAATTGGTGACCTACATCTTCCTGCATGGAGGTTTTTGGCACCTCTTATTTAACCTCTTTGTCCTCTGGATATTCGGCGGGGAAATCGAACGGCACATGGGATCGAGTCGGTTCATCCAGTACTTCTTTATAACGGCTATCGGCGCGGGAATCTCCACGGTGCTCGTTACTCCTGGTCTGCGTGTGCCCGTTGTGGGAGCCTCGGGGGGTATATACGGGTTGCTGCTGGCTTACGCCTGGTTTTTTCCGGAGCGATATATCTATGTTTGGTTTATGTTCCCCATGAAGGTTAAACACTTCGTCCTCCTGTTGGGGGCATTCGCATTCTGGTCTTCTCTGGGGGGGACGGGCTCCGGCATCGCCCATATGGCTCACCTGGGGGGAATTCTCTTCGGCCTTCTCTATTTCAACTATTACCGGATAGGGAAATGGCTCTACCTCATGTACCTGAAATTCAAGTATCGGAATATGGGAGGAGGTCCCAGGGATTCGGATGAGGACAGGTGGGATGGATGGGGTCGGGCCTGAACGGGGATCTTCCCAAATTGCGATCTCATAAACCTTGTCATCCGGTATCGGCATCTCTTTTTAAGCCTAGCTAATAACTTCCCATTTTTTTTGATATCTGTTGAGCATTTCAATGGTGTGGTCATCCAAGGGGTGATCCCTTTCGGGCACTTCAGCCGATGCCTCGACCCCGCAGAGTTCGCTGGAGAAATAACGGAACCCGTGGTCACAGAGGATGGTGGCAATGAGCTTTGTTTTGGGGTATTTCCTGGCAATTTTTATGGCCGCGGCAACATTACAGCCTGACGAGATGCCCACGAAGAGACCTTCCTCCCTGGCCAAACGTCTGGCCATCTCAATGGACTCCCGGGATGTGGTGATCACCACACCATCGAGGATGCTCACATCGAATACCTGGGGGATAAATCCATCCCCGATACCTTCGATCTGGTGAAACCCCCATCTCCTTTTTGAGAGGGTAGGGCATTCCTGGGGTTCCGCGGCGAAAATCTTGACCTTTGGATTCCGCTCCTTGAGGTATCTTCCGGCTCCGGTCAGGGTTCCGCCACTTCCCGCAGCGGCTACAAAGATGTCTATCCTCCCCTCAGTCTGCTCCCAAATCTCCGGGCCAGTAGATTCATAATGGGCCTTTGGGTTGTCTTCATTGGAAAATTGCCCCACCTCCCAGAAGCGGGCAGGATCGCTTGCGATCAATTCTTTCACCTTCTTTAGGACCAAATCGACATCGCTTTCTCCCCCGGGGGTGAGGATCAATTCAGCCCCATATGCCTGGATAGCCTTTCGCCTTTCCAGGCTCATACCCTCGGGCATGATGATGATACATCGATATCCCTTGGCAGCGGCTACCATAGCCGTTGCAATACCCGTATTTCCCGTACTACCTTCGATGATGGTCATACCGGGGCGTAGTCTTCCATCTCTTTCGGCCGATTCCACCATGTGATGGAGGATACGGTCTTTCAGGCTCCCACTGGGGCTGAAAAATTCGCATTTAGCCGCAATGAGAGGCTCGATCCCCTGAGTTACCCGAGTTAGCCTGAGTAAGGGTGTATTCCCAATGGTTTCAGAAAGGCTAATCGCTATTGCCATTGCTGCCTCCCGAACAGTGCAGTTCGTTTCCCTTTGAGCAGGGATATCTCATTGCCATGTAAAGCAAAAACGGATACATTTGAAAAGTCTTCAGCCCAAAGGGAGGAACTCCTTAAGGATGATCCAAGGATTAAAGAATCCAAAAAATGCGGCTGTGCTGGGCTATGGAGCTATCTTCTTATCCGCCCTGTTTTTCGGCTCCATGGGTCTTTTTGCCAGGATGGTCCAGGGAACATATCCTGCGTCTCTCTTCAACATGATCAGGGGTATTCTCGGAATTTTGGTCCTCCTTGGTCTTTCACGATTTAACCTTTTCCCCCTGAAGGGAAAACATTTCAAACTTCTGGCGGCGAGGGGAATTTTGGGCGGTTTTGCCAGCATCTGTTTCTTTAAAGCAATCATCGCAGGGGTTCCCCTTGCCACTGCGACGGTGTTGCTCTATACATTCCCCATATTCGGCGCCATCTTTTCCTGGATTTTGTTGAAGGAAAAGCTCAATGCTGGGGAGGTGGTTACCATTTTCGTCGCCTTTATCGGCGTGTATATCATCTTCGATCCGGGATATCAACCGCTCTCCCTGACGTTGATTCTCGCCTTACTGGCCGGATTTCTACACGGTATCGTGATAGTGGTCATCCGGGTTCTCCGAAGAGAGGAGAATCCCTTCGTAATCTACTTCTATTTTTGCCTGTTCCTGGTCCTAGCCTGCCTTCCCGGAGTGGTCAACCCATTGCAAGTGCCTCATTTGAGGGACATACCCTACGTACTTGCCTTCAGCCTGGCCGGACTCCTTGGCCAGATTTTAATCACTTATGGGCTCAAGTACTGTAGAGTTGCGACCGCTGGGATTGTCTCCATGACGGAAATATTTTACGCTGGGCTCTGGGGAGCCCTGTTCTTCAATGAAATGATCAGCTGGGCATTGGTGTGGGGCGGCGGAATTGTCTTGGCAAGCGGCATCTATCTATCCTTATCGGAATACACGAGAACGAAGGGTCCTCCCCACCTCGGGGTTCTTCCCACCGTGTAATCCAGGACTGCAATGTCGAGGTACTGGAGAAGAGGTGTGGTGTTTCACTCCTTTCCC
>CBDUXJ010000024.1:0-15828 GCA_965371165.1 uncultured Syntrophobacterales bacterium
GGTGCAAAAGGAAGGGGAAACCGAGGAGATAGATGGAGTGGATATGGTCGTGTTATCATTGGGGAAGGTATCCAACAATGAGTTAGGGGATGATTTGAAAAGGGAATCAAGGGTTTCGGAGATCTATACCGTGGGGGATTGTGTGTTGCCGAGGAAGATGACGGAAGCAATATATGAAGGGTCCGTTGCGGGTCATAAGATTTAGGAATCGCGTATGACGATGAATAGAGATGTTTGGGTGTTGCTTGAGGCTGAGGATAATAAGATGAAAAGGAGCTCCGTCGCATTAGTTGACGAAGGAAAGAGATTGTCCGCTCAGTTAGGGGGTGCGGTGAATGCTGTTTTCCTCGGCCAAGCCGTCGAAGGGATGGACCAGTTGGTTGGTACCCATGGGGCTAGCCATTTGTATTTTTTTCACGATGAAACGCTGCACCAGTATGTCCCCGAGATTTATGAGGGGTTAGTTGCACGGCTCCTTCTGAACAAAAAACCTCATCTCGTCCTGGCTGCCGCCACCTCTCTCGGGTCTGATTTGTTGCCTCGAGTGGCCGCCAAGCTCAAGGCCCCTTTGGTTACCAATTGTGTTGAAGTAAGAGCAGGGGAGGACATAGAATTCATCAAGCCCGTCCAAAACGGTAGGTTGCACGCTACCGTAGTTTGCAAAGCACCGGGAACGAAAATGGCAACCATAGACCCGGATAGCCTGACCATTGCGAAGGAGGAACGCGAGCCGAAAATCGCAGAAGTGACGGAAATGAGGCCGGCTACTGGAGGGGATGGGCTATCAATCCGTGTTACGGGTTTCTTAAAGGCCGACCATCGGACAATTGATATCAGCCAGGCCGAAATCATCCTCGCCATTGGGAGGGGAATTGGATCAAAGGAGAATTTCCCGATGATTCAGGAGTTCGCTGACCGAATAGGGGCTGCCATTGGAGGGACGAGGCCGGCCGTTGACGCCGGAATTTTACCCTTTGAGCGGCAAATAGGTCAGACCGGGAAGGCGGTCTCTCCAAAGCTCATCATCATGTGCGGTATCTCAGGGGCGATGGAGTTTACCAAGGGAATCGAAAATGCGAGAACCAAGGTGGCGATCAATATCGATCGCCAATCTCGGGTTCTTAAGTCCATCGACCTGGGGATCGTGGGGGATCTCAACCGGATAATTCCCCAGATAATCGAGCATATCGATACCATGGTAGACGAAGGGAAGGCACAATAGGTCCTCCAGTGGAATCGTAGTATCGAGGAAAGTAATGGAAAACATGTGGACGAGAGAGATTTTCTGGAATGTGGGGGGAGATAAAAAAGTCATCGTCTACTCTTTAGCGTTGATTGCTTTGGGCGTTTTATTCTACGGTATCTATAGGAGATATTTTTTGTGGAGAAAGGTGAGCCGGAATAAGGGGGGCATCTCATTCGATGCCTTGGGGAAAAGGGTACGCTCCTTGATTATTGACGGATTATTTCAAAGGCGACTCTTGAGGGAATATTACCCAGGCTTGATGCATGCTTTCATTCTCTGGGGATTCATCATCCTTTTCCTCGGAACCCTCACTATTGCTCTCCAAGAGGACATTACCATACCACTGATGGGAATTGCCTTCCTAAAGGGGTATTTCTACCTGTTCTACAAGTTGGCATTGAATGCTGCGGGTCTGCTCGGCATCGCCGGGATTCTCATGGCCCTGGTGCGAAGGTATATCATCAGGCCCGATAGATTGAGCAGGAGCGCCGAACAGGGACTTATACTGATATGGATTCTCATCATCCTGGTCACGGGATTCATTTTGGAAGGTCTCCGCATTTATAGTCTGAAAAATAGTTGGGAAGTGTGGTCAATAGGAGGATGGATAGTATCCGAGATTCTTTCAACGTTGGACGCCCAAGATTTCTCCGTACTCTTCGTTCATAAAGTCCTATGGTGGGCTCATTTGATCATTTCATTTGGTTTTCTCGCTTACATTCCCTTTTCCAGATTGATACATCTCCTGACCTCACCGGCGAATATCTTCATCAATGCTCCGGCTTCTCAAGCCGTCTTATCACCCATCCAAAACTTCGAGGCTTCCAATTCTTTCGGGGTCTCTACGGTGAAGGACTTCACGCCGAGGCAGATTTTTGACTTTGATGCCTGCACACAGTGCGGGAGATGCCAGGATAACTGCCCGGCCCACATCAGCGAAAAGCCCCTATCGCCCAAAAAGGTCATTGAGGAGTTAAAGGTCCAGTGGCTTGAGACGGGCCAACTGATGCGAGGAGGAGATGGGGGTGAAGAAAAAAGGAGAGGGGAGAACGGCCGGCTCTTGGAGGAGGATGTCATCTGGGCATGCACATTATGCATGGCATGCGCTGAGAGTTGCCCGGTGTATATCTCCTCCTTTGAGAAGATCATGGAACTGCGAAGAAACCTCGTCCTCATGAGGAGCACCTTCTTCCCCGAAATAGCCACCTTCTTCAAGGATGTGGAAACATTCGGTGATACCTTTGGGAGGGGAAGGGCTTATCGGGAGGATTGGACCATGGGAATCGATGTCAAGAGAATATCTGATGGGGAGAAGGCCGATATCTTATTCTGGGTTGGCTGCCAGGGAACATTTCATGATAGGAATAAACTCATAGCAGGATCCTTGGCCGAACTTTTCAAAGCGGCCGGTGCTGATTTTGGGATTTTGGGAAAGGAAGAGTACTGCTGCGGGGACCCGATAAGAAGGATCGGAAATGAATACCTGTTTCAAAAAGCGGCCCGGAGAAATATTGAGCTCTTGGGTCGCCTCAATTTCAAGAGGATTGTGACCTATTGTCCCCACTGCTTCAATACGCTCAAGAACGAATATCCACAATTCGGGGCCCGTTTCGAGGTGGTTCATTATACGGAACTTCTGCGAGACCTCATAAGGGGAGGGAATCTCAAGATCACAAAGGATATGGAGAAGTCAGTTGCGTATCATGACCCGTGCTATTTGGCCAGGGCCAACGATATCTATGGAGTGCCAAGGGAGGTATTGCGAGCTATCCCGGGAGTGAGGCTCGTTGAACCAGAACATTCAAAGAGAGAAACCTTCTGTTGTGGGGCTGGAGGTGGACACATGTGGATGAGGGAGATTCCCGGGAAAAAGATAAATGAGGTTAGACTGGAAGAAATGATGAATGCTCAACCCGAGATTATCACGACCTCCTGTCCGTACTGTTTGATCATGTTCGAAGATGGGATTAAGTCCTTGGGACTGGAAGGCATACAATGTCTCGATATCGGTGAGATTATTCGCGATGCACTTTGAGATGGGTGATATTCCGATATGAAGGTCTTCGTCTTTGTAAAAGGGATAAAATACGTATATGCCCAAACTGGAACCGATCCCAAAGGGAACTTCATTGGGCCGGACGATATCGTTCGGATAATAAACCCGTTGGATGAATTGGCCCTGGAGGAGGCCCTCCGGATTAAGGAGAGACACGAGGACACGGAAGTTACCGTTATCTCATTGGGAGATGGTTTTGCGGAGGACGGGCTCAGGAAGTGCCTGTCCATGGGGGCTGATAAAGCTATCCACATTTATGATGAAGATTATGGAAAACTGGATGCGTGGATGACCGCTATGGCCCTGGCCTATTCTATTCGAGATCGAGATTTTGAGCTCATTTTTTGTGGCAGACGGGCAATCGACGACAATGGCGGCCTCGTAGGTCCGTACATTGCCGAGATATTAGGGATTCCCCATATTTCCGGTGTAATCAAGCTCGAGATGGATAGGGATAATGAAAAAGCGCTCGTGCATCGGGCAGTCGAAAGGGGAAGTAGGGAGGTTATGGAGTGCACGATTCCCGCCCTGTTCACGGTTGAAAAGGGCATCAATGTCCCGAGATACCCCACTCTCCCCGGGATATTGAGGGCCCAGAATCAGCCTATCGAAAGGCTGGAAATTGAGGATCTGAAGCTCCCTCTGAAGGCGTTTAGTCCAGCTCTTAATTTGACCGAGACGATACGCTTGTCAAATCCAAAACCCAAGAAGAGGACGGGAGCTTTGGCTGATGGAAAACTCTCCGCTTTCGATCGTTTAAGGCTCGTGATGGGAGGAGGTGATACGGAAACCAAAGGGGAGTCAACGCTGGTGGAGGGAAACACGGATAACGTCCTCTCTGAGATCGAACGCGTCTTGAGGGAGAACGGAATTCTTTCCGAATGAGGGCTCAATGAACAAGTTTCAAAGGGTATAGAAAGGAGGGAAGTGATGGCTGATGGTGCTGAAATTATTGCGAAATATCTGGAGGAGGAAGGTGTGGAATATGTGTTTGGCTTATGTGGTCATACCAACGTGGCGCTGCTGGATGCTCTGGCTTATAAGACAAACATCAAATTCATATCCTTTCGGCATGAGCAGATAGCGGCCCATGCTGCTGATGCTTATTTTCGAGTCACCCACAAACCGGGGATTCTCCTGGTCCATGTGGGACCGGGGATGACCAACGCGATAACCGGGGTGGCCAATGCCGCCCTCGATTCTTCCGCCATGGTCGTCATCGCTGGAGACATTCCGAGCTATCATTTCGGTCAAGATCCCCATCAGGAGATCAAATTACACACGGATGGGGGTCAGTTTGAGATCTATCGCCCCTTTGTTAAGCGTGCGTGGAGGGTGCACGACGTGAAGTTTCTCTCGGATATCATGGCGAAGGCGGTAAACCTCGCGACCTCGGGTCGTCCGGGAGCCGTATTGGTGGATATTCCCATGGATATCCTTTCAAAGGAGTGCGATAGGGTTTGCGAAAACCTGACCCAACGGAAGGTCACCGGGAAAAGGATTGCCGGCGATGTAGCAGAAATCGAGAAGGCCATCAAAATGTTCGGGGCTGCGAAAAATCCCGTTCTCTATCTGGGGGGTGGCGTGATCCTATCGGATGCCTGCCATGAGGCAACACAGCTGGCCGAATTCTTCGGAGCTCCCGTTGCTACAACGATCATGGGCAAGGGGTCCATTCCCGAAGATCATCCCCTTTCCGTGGGAATGACGGGGTTTTGGGGTACGCCATTGGCCAATGACATGACGAAAGGGGCCGATGTAATCCTTGCCGTGGGTACTCGATTTCCGGAGCTCGATTCATCCTCCTGGCTTCCGGGATATACCTTTTCGATTCCTCCAACAGAACTGATTCACGTGGACATAGATCCCCAGGAGATCGGGAAAATTTTTCCCCTTGAGGTCGGAATTGTTGGAGACGCAAAAGCCGTGCTTCAATCCATGGTGGAATCTGCCAAATCAAATTTTTCCCAGAAGGATTGGAGTGGGGATCCCCTTGTTTCCAAGATCTCCAAGGGAAAGCAGGCGTGGCTAAAGGAAATCGGGAAACATCAGACCTCAGATGCCATTCCCATTCGCCCGGAGAGAATCTTGAAGGAGGTCCGGGATGTCCTCCCCAGGGATGGCATTATCCTCACGGACGTGGGGTGGAACAAAAATGGCGTGGGGCAGCAGTTCCCCATTTATCTTCCCAGAACGCAACTGCCACCGGGTGGATTTGCCACCATGGGATTCGGACCGGCTGCGGCCATAGGTGCTAAAATAGCAGCACCCGATAAAGTGGTTATAGCCCTCGTAGGAGACGGGGCCTTTGGATCCGTGAGCCCTGTCGTTGCAACTGCTGTTGAGAATGATCTGGGCATTATCTGGCTGGTGATGGACAATTACGGCTTTGGGGTTATTGCGGGCTTACAGAAAAGGGCCTTCGGACGTGTGGCCGGCACGGAATTTAGGAAAACGAAGACAGGGGACAAATATAACCCAGATTTTGCCATGTTAGCGAAGGCTTATGGGGCTGAGGGTTATCGAGTGGAGAACCCCAGGGATTTGAAGCCTACCCTGGAGAAGGCCGTTGCCTCGGGGAAACCCACGGTCCTGGATGTGGTCATGGATCCCGAGGTTTTTGTACCCACGACGGGATATTGGGATATAACTGACATCTTCCAGGGAAAGGTGTGAGGCGAACCAAGAGGTACGGGAAAGGAGGATTTGTTCATGAAGGGGTTTGTTATGGATCCCGCGAAGGATGGGAAGAGATTCATGAGGGGTAATGACGAGGAGAAGAGCGTCAGGGAGATTTGGTGGCTGATTGATAAGGATTTGGTGGGGTCAGACCAGTTCGTCGGAGGGTTGGCCACATTTCCCCCGGGAATGACCGCTCCACGTCATGTTCATCCTGACGCTGAGGAAATCAATGTCGTTATGGAAGGGGAGGGGTATTTCATTACTCCCGATGGGGAGCAGTCGGTAAAAAAGGGGGATTTTCAATTCATCCCTAAAGGGGTGGAGCACTCACATAGAAATACGGGGAAGGGGTCTTTCACCATAGTGTGGATTTATTCCCCACCCACAAAATCCCTTCCAAAATGACAGTGGATGGGTGAAGTGGATTTGGTGAAAGGGTTGAACATTGGTCAAGGGCGGATATATCAAAAAAGTTATCTGGGTTGATCTCACGAAAGGTGCATCTGAAATTCGGGGCCTCGGAGATGAACTTCTGGAAAAATTCATTGGCGGCGTCGGGATAGGAACGAAAATCCTCTATGAAGAGGGCCTTAAAGACAAGGATCCCTTTTCCCCCGACGCGCCTTTGATTATCATGACAGGGCCTTTAACTGGTACCATTGTTCCAACATCAGGACGTTTATCGGTCGTTGCCCTGTCTCCAGAAACCCTTTCTTATGGAGAGTCTGATGTTGGAGGAACCTGGGGAGTCGGCCTGAAAAGCTCAGGTTTTGATGGGCTCGTGGTTTCGGGAAGGTCCGACACTCCCGTCTATATCCGGATTTCACCGGAAGAACTTACAATTGAAGACGCTACCTCTCTCTGGGGGAAAGATACCTTTGAAACCAGTGCAGCTCTCAAGAATCGATGGGGGCGGAAAGTCAAGGTGATGTGCATCGGACCGGCAGGAGAAAGGCTATCGAAAATTGCAGCCATCTTCACGGATGGTGTGCATGCACGAGTGGCCGGCCGGGGCGGACTCGGTGCAGTGATGGGGTCCAAGAATTTAAAGGCCCTGGTGGTGGGCGGAGATATAAGAACTCCGGTTTATGAACCTGATAAGCTTCGGGTTTCCATCAGGCAATCGGTCCCAGAAATCAAGGGGCGGACAAAAGCGTTTTCCGATTTTGGTACAGCAGGAGGTTTACTGTTTTCCGAGGAAGTGGGGGATCTTCCCATAAAAAATTGGGCATGGGGGAATTGGAAAGAAGGCGCTCTAAAGATTTCCGGGGAATCTCTCAGGGAGCGTATGTTCAAAAGGCAGTATTCTTGCGGTGCTTGTTTCATCGGGTGCGGCAGAGTCGTAGAGGCCGCGACACCTTACGGAGTGGTAAAGGGGGGCGGCCCGGAGTATGAAACACTGGCGGCATTGGGATCCAACTGCTTGGTGGACGACCTCGGGGCCATAGCTGTTGGAAATGAACTCTGCAATCGTCTCGGTCTCGATACCATCTCCTGTGGTTCCGTGATCGGTTTTGCCATGGAAGCCTTTGAAAAAGGGCTGATAACGGAAAAGGGTATCGGTTACGGTATCCCTTGGGGGGATGCCAAAGCCATGCTGAGGCTTGTTAAGGACATCGGGCTTCGTGAGGGATTTGGATACCTGCTTGGCGAAGGGGTGAAACGTGCCGCGGAGGAAATAGGCAAAGGGGCCGAACGGTTTGCCGTCCATGTAAAGGGGCTTGAATCCACCATGCATGACCCCCGGGCCTTTGCGAGCTTAGGTCTCACCTATGCTACCAATCCCAACGGGGCAACCCATTGGGCGGCATCGTATCTTCTTGAGGCGAAGTTTACCATACCTGAACTGGGATATCCGGAACTCCTGGACCGCTTTTCCGAACAAGGAAAACCTCAGTTGGTCAAGACCATGCAGGATTATGTAACCATGTTCAATTCCATTAAGATGTGTCGTTTCTTGCTTCGGGTTAGTCCGAATCAGATTGTCGAGTGGTTCAACCTTGTTACGGGTTTTGGACATGATGTTCAATCCTTTCTTCTGTCAGGAGAGCGGATAACAAATTTGAAGAGATTGTGTAACCTGAGGCTCGGGTTTGGAAGAAGTGAGGATACGTTACCTGCTCGATTCATTAAGGATAAGAGGGGAACAGGAGGTGCCGCAGGGTATCTCCCCAACATTGATGATATGGTTAACAAGTACTATGAGGAGCGAAAATGGGATGATGAGGGGGTACCCCTGCCTTCAAAGATGGAGGAACTGGGGCTAGAGGAGGAGATGAAAATGTGGTCAGCACAGCATCCCGACCGGAAACAGTGACTTGGATATAGATGCAAAGGATGCATGAGGAGTCTTGAAGCCTATCGGCTTACGCTCGGAAAAGGAGATGGTTCGGGGAAGGGAAAATCAATTATTTCTGGGGTTTCCTGATTTTTACAGGGAGTATTTTTGTAACCAGTTGATTATATAGGAACTCAGGGCTTTACTCCATCTTCCCTACGGCCCTGAAGGGCCGAAGGGAAGATGGGAATACTGGAATGGTGGAATAATGGGTGAGAAGAATGAAAACAAAAGATACGTTTCTTCCGCTTTTTATTCCCCATTATGCCACTATTCCATGCGGATAGCATAAGTCGATCATGGAAAAAATCACCCTCGATGGGTACCCCACTTCTCCAGCAAATTTCGCTCATGGACAATGGTGTTCTCTATAAACTCAGGAAGCTCCCCAATTATTTTCCTTGCTACTACTTATATAGTTATATATACTTAATGACAACATTCCTTGGCAATAAATCAAGTGAAATATCACAACCGGAAGTGGTGATATGGCCTATTCAAGTGAGTTCCAGGGTTCTTTGAGAAAAGTAGAAGCTTCGAGGAGTCGTCGTTCAGGGCAGGGATTCCCGAAGCTAAATTTGGCGGAAAAGGCTTCACTGTTGGAAACCTATCATCCTGACTTCCGTATTGCTGAGAAAAGGGAGATTCGGATCGGGGCAAACAGGGGAGATACCGCTCCCAAGGAATTGGTTGACTTGTTGGAATCTCCGAGTCGGTTGAACCCTGAGGCCATCGATCTGACAAAAGTAGACCACAGGACTGATGTATTAGTTATTGGGAGTGGCGGAGCGGGGGTCACTGCTGCCTTGACTGCAAGAGAACATGGAGCCGAGGTGCTGGTAGCGACGAAATTGAGATTGGGCGATTCGAACACGATTATGGCTGAGGGTGGGATAGCTGCAGCAACGTCGCCCGAAGATTCCCCCGTCATGCACTACATCGACACCATTGTGGGGGGAAGAGGTAAGAATATTCGCGAGCTCGTTGAAGCATTGGTAAACGACGCCCCCTTCATTGTGGAGTGGCTTACGAGCTTGGGTGTCAACTTCGATAGGCTTCCTGATGGCTCTTACTATGCCCATATGCCAGCGGGGCATTCTCGGAGGAGATCCCATTCGGTAAAAGACCTTACGGGATTGGAGTTCATGCGGGTTCTCTGCGACGAAGTTCGTAACTGGGAAATTGATGTTTTGGAGTTTAGTCCTGCCGTTGAGCTCCTCTTGGATGATGGGGGACAGTGTGCAGGAGCCGTGCTGTTCAATTTCGACACTGAGGAATATTTCTCCGTTGAAGCCAAGGCCACCATACTCGCTACGGGGGGAATGGGACGACTCCACCCACAGGGATTTCCAACGTCCAATCACTACGGGGCCACTGCCGATGGGCTGATAATGGCCTATCGAGCGGGAGCGAAACTGCTCTACATAGGTTTTGTCCAGTACCACCCCACAGGGGTTGCCTGGCCCGAGCAGATGTTGGGCCTTCTCGTTTCCGAGGCAGTACGGGCCCAAGGGGCCCAGGTGATTAACGTCGATGGCGAGATGTTTATCGACCGGCTCGAAACGAGGGATGCGCTCTCTGCCGCAATTATTCGGGAGTGTGGGGAAAGAGGTAAGGGGGTCCTGACTCCCACGGGAATGGTGGGTATTTGGCTGGATACCCCCCCCATAGACCTGATGGGAGGAGAAGGGACGTTCTTGAGAAGGTTTGCAGGAATCCACAGCCGATTCAAGAAATATGGCATAGATCCTATCCATGAACCCATTTTGATCTATCCCACCCAACACTATCAGAACGGAGGGATCGGGGTAAATGTGAATGGGGAGACGGATATTCCCAATCTCTACGCGGCTGGCGAGGCGGCGGGAGGGGTCCATGGTCATAACCGTTTAGGCGCTAACTCACTGGTGGATATATTTGTCTTTGGCCGTCGTGCAGGGATTCATGCTGCGGAAAAGATCGGAAGGGTTAAGATTGGGAAATCATCCCTGGATCACATCAGAGCCTATAATGAATCGCTGGTAGAAACACAAATCTCCTCAGGGATATCTTCTCCGATGCTGCTTCCAGACTATCGTTTTGAAAGGGCCCTTTCCACCGCGCAATATACCAAAGGCCGCTAAAGAGGGTTAACGGTGCTCAATGACATCATCAAAATGGTCCCCATTTACGTTATGGGGAGGAAGTACGAAGTTCCCCAGGGACTGACCATTCTGAAGGCAATGGAGTTTGCCGGGTATAGGGTGAAAAGGGGATGCGGGTGCCGAGGAGGGGTGTGCGGGGCCTGTGTGACGCTGTATCGGAAGAAGGGCACCTATCAGCTCAATGTCGGGCTGGCATGTCAGACTGTGATAGAGTCCGATATATACTTCATGCAACTTCCATTTGTACCGGCTCATAAAGCGATCTACACGATCAAAAATGTTCGGGCCAACGATTCAACTATTACCAAACTGTATCCGGAACTGATGCGATGCCTGCAGTGCAATACCTGCACGAAGTCTTGTCCGATGGAATTGGACGTGATGGGGTATGTCGCCGCGGCGATGCGGGGAGATTTAGAGAAAGTCGCTGAGCTTTCCATTGAATGCGTCATGTGCGGCATGTGTGCGGTGAGGTGTCCCGCCGAATTGTCCCCTTTTAATATCGCTCTCCTGATCAGAAGAATGTATGGAAAGCATGTTATTCCACCGTCTCCGCAATTGGGCCAGAGGTTGAAGGAGATTACAGGGGGAGAATTCAGGGAGGAGATAGAGGCATTGAAGAAAGCCGATGAAGCGGAAATCTTAGAAAGGTTTAAGGAATTCCAAGCCACGAAGGGGGAGGCGGCGATAGAACTTGGGAAGGGAAAGGGATGATTACGCTTCAAACGCCCATTGGCGAAGGTGAGATCAAGAAGTTAAAGGTCGGTGACCAAATAGAAATCGATGGTACGATCTATTGCGGGAGGGACGCGGTATTACCGAAACTCGTAAGACTAATCGAGAACCATGACTTGGATAGGATAGAAGTGAACTTAGAGGGAGCTGTCATTTTCCATACGGCTGTTAGCCCTGCTGGGATTGGACCAACGTCGAGCAACAAGGTTGAGATCGAGGGAAGTATTCCAGCGTTGTCGAAAGCGGGCGTGAAGATCCATTTGGGGAAGGGGGCCTTGAGTCCCAAGACCGTCGAAGAACTGAAAAAATATCACTCGGTTTTTGCCATTACTCCGCCTGTTTCCGCTTTATTCTCAGATAAGATGGTATCCCAACGGGTAGCGGCTTTCAGAGAGGAAGGCATGGAGGCCCTTTATCAAGTCGAGGTGAAGGCGTTTCCTGCCATAATTGCCATAGCTCATGGAGAGACTATCTTTGAATCTCATCGGCGTAGTTGAGGAGTTGAGGATGCTGAGCCGAGAAAAGATAGAGGATGCGGCTAGGAATTGTTTGGTAAAGGCCGGAACAACATTTCGACCGGATCAATTGAGAGCTTATCGGAATGCCGGAAGGGCGGAGAAGAACGAGAGCGCGAAATGGGTGCTTGAAAGGATCTTGGAAAATGCCGTGAGGGCGGAGAAGAATTCCTCTCCCCTTTGTGATGATACTGGAATTCCCCACGTCTTCCTCGATATTGGGATGAATGTAAGTCTGCCTAAGGACTGGCTTTCAGCCATCAACAATGGGATAATCCAAGGGCTACGAATCATGCCCGGAAGACCAATGGGAGTAAAAGGTAACCCTGTTGAAAGGGTTGAGCAGTCAAGGGGTTTATTCAGTGATCCCGGTAAAGTATTGCCTGCCCCAGTGATCGTTAAACCCATCAAGGGAGACAGGCTCAAGATAACGGTTTTACTGTTAGGAGGTGGACCGGAGATTAGGGCCAAGACGTACCGGGTTTTTCATCAACGGAGCATCGACGTGGTTCTGGGGGAAGCGGCCGGTTGGGCTTCCTCTGAGGCGAAAAATCTCGGTTGCACCCCCTGTGTCCCAGCAATCGGGATCGGCAGAACCCATGTGGAGGCCTCCGCCCTCATGTTGGAGGCGATGAAAGAGGGGAGCCTGAATCGACAGAGCCGTTGGGAGAAAAAGGTAACGGAATTGATCAATGCGACAAAAGTGGGGCCTCTTGGGCTAGGCGGAGATACCACGGCACTGGGAACGTTTATTAGAATTGGCCCGCTGCGGGCAAGTGGCATCCGAATAGTGAGCATGAGGCCGGGTTGTTGCTTTGAGCCGAGGAAAGCCTCCGTAGTCCTCGGTTGAAAGGGCCAGCTTAATAGGGTTCGGATCGTGAGGGTCGGGAGATAAGGATGGTAAAGCTATATGAATACCAGGGCAAGGAATTGCTCCAGAAGGATGGAATATCAATCCCCAGGGGAGGGAGGGCAGGGACCAAACAAGAGGCAAGGAAAATCGCCCAGGAGATCGGAGGACCAGTAGTCGTAAAGGCGCAGGCCTGGGTGACGGGCAGAGCAGAAGCCGGTGGAGTGAAGTGTGCTCAAGATCCCTCAGGAGCGGAGAAGGTAGCGGGTCAGATCCTCGGAGTGAATATCAAAGGGTTTATGGTGAGGGAAGTCCTCGTTGAAGAGAAATTAGATATCGATAGGGAATTCTACATCGGGATGATTATTGACGATATAGCCAGGTGCCCCACCCTTATATTCAGTCCTGTGGGTGGGACCGGTATAGAAGAGATTGCCAGGAAATACCCTGAACAGGTGGTTAAATTCCCCATCGATATAACCACGGGGTTGAGAAGTTATGAAGCGAGAAACATGTTGAGAAAAGTGGGAATCCGGGGTGATCTCCAGAGAGGGTTGAGTGACCTATTGATGAAATTTTACCGGGTTTCAAGAAAATATGAGGCACGATCCTCTGAGATTAATCCCTTGGTTTTGACGAAACAGGGCCAGATCGTTGCAGCCGATAGCCATATTGTCATCGACGACTACGCCGTCTTCCGGCATCCCGAATTGGGCATCGAAATAGCACGGGAATTTGACAGACCGGTAACCGCATTGGAGAAGGTGGCCTATCAGGTAGAGGCTAGGGATCATCGAGGCACGTTCTACTTTTTTCAGATGGAAGGGGAGTTTGAACCCAGGTCTGGATACATTGGCTTCCACGGAGCTGGAGGAGGGGGGTCGATGATGTCTATGGATGCGCTCTTAAGTCAGGGCTTTAAGGTCGCAAATTATTGTGACACCAGTGGAAATCCCTCTGCCTCGAAGGTGTATAGAGCAGCCAAAATTATCCTCTCTCAAAGGAATATTGACGGATACTTCGCATCGGGATCTGGTGTGGCAAGTCAAGAACAGTTTCATTCTGCCAGAGGATTGGTGAAGGCGTTCAGGGAGGCCAATCTAAGTGTGCCTGCTGTGATTCGGATTGGAGGAAACTCAGAGGAACTTGCGATGGAGATTCTGCACACCCATACGCAGGATCTTCCGGGCAAAGTGGAGGCCTATGGGAGGGATACGTCTGCCGTTTCCTGTGCAAGGAGATTACGGGAATTGGTGGAGCCTTGGGACTACAATCGGAAGGGCCCATCCAAGGGGACCCGAGAAAAACCAGGCCCCTCTTCTTACCGTTTTGATACGCTGACCGGGAAATTGTATATTCGCCATGAAAAGTGCAAGACTTGTGTGGATAAACCCTGCGTAATTTCCTGTACTGCCAGGATCTTAGAATTCGATGGCGAGAGACCAATCCTTTCCATCACTCCTGAGGAGGCGAAGAGGGGAAGGTGTACAGAATGCTTGGCCTGTGAGTTAGCTTGTGAGTTTCATGGAAACAAGGCGATCTTTATTGATCTCCCAATTTCCGGTTTAGACGAAGCTATGAGGATGGGGGCCTAAAACATGTCAATCCTTATCGATGGAAAGATGAAAGTGGTGATCCAAGGGATAACGGGACGCGAGGGCACGGTACGGGCAAAATTGATGAAGGAGTATGGAACTAATGTCGTAGCTGGAGTAACCCCAGGAAGGAAGGGGGAGATCGTGCATGGGATTCCCGTTTATGACACGGTGGAAGAGGCAAATGAAAAGGAGGGGCCCCTGGAGGTGAGTGTTATTTTTATTCCCGCTGCTTTAGTCAAAGAGGCTGCTCTTGAGGCCCTTGAAACAGGTGTGAAGTTGTTGGTGATTGTTCCTGATAGGGTTCCCCTTTTTGATGTGTTGGAGATAGCGAAGACCGCAGAGGAAAAAAGTGCACGGTTTTTTGGTCCCAATACCCTGGGTCTGATAAGTCCTGGGAAAGCCGTTTTGGGAATGATCGGCGGACGAGTGGAATCCGCGAGGGATTGGTTCAAATCGGGTGTGGTTGGTGTAACCTCCCGAAGTGGCGGGATCACCTCTGCGATATCGTATTATCTGGGAAAGGCAGGGGTAGGACAGAGCACGATCATCCATGTTGGAGGGGATGCTGTCGTAGGGACCCCTCATCCTGATGTCGTTCAGCTATTTGAAAAGGACGAAGGCACAAAGGCAGTGGTGATGTTCGGGGAGATTGGGACCTCACAGGAGGAAAGGGTTGCAGATCTGATCGAGCGAGGGGAATTCACGAAACCGTTGATTGCGTTCATCGGCGGCGCGGCAGCCAAATCGGGAACTCGATTTTCCCATGCCGGCGCCATCATTGAGGGAGGCCGTGGCACGCATGAGGGGAAGGTGAAACGGTTGAGGGAGGCTGGAGCCCATGTGGTCGAAGATTTTAATGAAATTCCCATGGTGACGATGGATGTTCTAAAAAAGCTTTGATGGAGGAGGAAACGTGAAAGGGGAAACGTGGAGAACTGCAATCACAAAGGTTGAACCGAATAAATTGCTGTTAAGGGGATATCGTATTGATGAATTAATGGGGTGTATCAACTTTGCCCAAGGGGTTTTCCTGGCCATCAAGGGGGAATTACCGAGGGATGAGGAGGCGAAAATGTTGGATGCAATGTTGGTTTCCTCAATTGATCATGGGGTCACCCCACCTTCTTGTCTTGCTGCTCGAACCATCGCATCAACGGGAGCCCCTTTGAATGCGGCCCTGGCAGGGGGAATTCTTGCGATATCAAGATATCACGGGGGAGCTATTGAGGATTCCATGAGAGTTATTCAAGAAGCTGTTAGGCGGAAGAGGGAGATAAGAAACACGCAGGAGGAGATGGCTTCAATCATTGCAAAGGAATATAGGGAAAAGCATAAGAGGTTGCCGGGTTTTGGCCATCGGATCCATACAAGGGATCCGCGAACCATCAAGATGTTCCAGATAGCATCCGAATTAGGAATAGCCGGTGAATATGTGGAGATGGCAAAGGCCATTGAAGGCGCCATTGAGAAGAGCAGTGGGAAGAGGTTGCCCATCAATGTGGATGGGGCAATTGCCGCATTGCTGTGCGAAATGGAATTTCCCCCTGAACTGGCCAATGCATTCTTTATTATGGCCAGGATCCCGGGACTTGTCGCACACGTGTATGAGGAACGGACCAGAATGAAACCAATGAGGCATATTAACCCAAAAGACCATGAGTATG
>CBDUXJ010000025.1:0-15809 GCA_965371165.1 uncultured Syntrophobacterales bacterium
TAACCTGCTGGGCGTTGGCCCTGGTTATCAGGGGATTGGTGCTGATGAGGAAGAGTCCCTTCACCGGATAGGGGTCCTCCTCTAAGATGGCCTCCCAGACCGCCTTGGGGTTAATCACTCCAATCGAGTCCGCCAGACGGAACATCTTCCCTCCCAACCGATTCTGTCTCTGGTCAGGAGAAAGGCGCCTGTGAAGCCCAAGCTCGCTCACCCTCACCACCGGGGGTGGATTGAAGAAAACATTCCCTCCCGGGAGGTCCAGGTTTCCCGTGATGGCCATCAGGGAGATGAGAACCCTTATGGTATTGGTACAATTTCTCCCTTGTTCGATGGACACTCCCCAGTGGATGGCCGCGGGCGAACTCTTGGAGAAGAGCTCAGCGGCTTCCTGGATCTTTTTCGGTTCTAACCCGGTCACCTCCCCGGCCCAGGACAGGGGGTAATCCTCTGCTCGCCTGCGGAACTCCTGCCAACCGTGGACATGGGTTGCCACAAAGTCGGTGTCATACCAATCGTTATCGAGAATGACGTTCAACAACCCCCAAGCCAGGGCCCCATCAGTGCCAGGCCTCAATGGGAGCCAGATATCTGCCCGCTTGGCCAATGGGGTCTTGCGGGGATCCACGACGATAAGCTTCGCCCCCTGCTTGAGACTATCCTCCAGGTAAAACCCCTTATATTCGTCGGGGTGGGATACGACCGGATTTGCCCCCCAAACCATGATGCATTGGGGTTTTCCCTCGTAGTCCACCACTGGGAGGTTTCCGCACATAGCAATTCCCGTTGCTATGCGGGGGCCATAACACATATGGCCAGCGGTGAGGACATTTGGAGTACCAAAGAGATTGGCAAAGCGGTAGATAAAGGCCTCATTATCCCTGCCCGTCCCATAGCCCAAAACCAGTGCCTCTGATCCCCAGCGGTCCCTTATTTCAAGAAATCTCTCACTGATTTCCCCTAAGGCTTGCTCCCAACTGATCTTCTCCCACCCGGTGGCGCCCCGCCGCAATGGCACCGTGAGACGATCGGGATGATGCGCCAGAAACGGGGCCATCCTCCCCTTTATGCACAACCTGCCTCTATTGACGGGGCCTTGGGGATCACCCTCCACTCGGGTCACCCTTCCCCCTTCTACTTGTACCAGCACCCCACAACCACCATGACACCCCCGACAGGTGCTCTTAATTTTCTTGCTCTGTCCCATCCCCTTCCTCCTCTCCTCTCCGAGAAGTCGATTACGGTAAAGGACGATTCAGAATAACAAATTACTTCCCGTATGACCAGATCCAATGCGAATCTCTTTATCAGTCAAGTCGTCCCGTTTTATTGAATTCTTCAGAAGTAGAGGGATCTGTGAGCCATTTCCCCGCCTTGACAAGAGCAGAATGGATTGTTATACGTATGACGAAATGGCTTGGGAGGAAATATGCAGCTAAAAGCAATGATCGCAAATTTTGTATATTCAATAATCGGCGGATTTATTACATTATTTTTTATGTATATAGGGTACAAAATTTTTGACAAATTTACCCATTTTAATACCTCGGAGGAGTTAGCCAAGGACAACAGGGCAGTCGGAATGGTTGTGTTGGGAATATTCGTCGGGGTAGGAATTGCCATAGGCCTCGTTATCGGATTGGGACTTAATTGAAATCTTCCAATGATCGGACAATTCATCAGTTATAAGAACTCTTCGATCCCTCTCGTGCTCCTGATATTTTTTCTCCTGGCGACGTCCGCTGTTTCGGCATCGGATTTCCCACCCGTAACGTCGAAAAACTGGACGAATAAATACGACCGTTATTTTAGGAAATATACCAAGCGATATTTTGGTCCCGGGTTTGAATGGAAATGGTTTAAGGCCCAAGCGATCGCAGAATCAAACTTGAATAACGAGGCCGAGAGTTGGGTCAATGCGAAGGGAATAATGCAAATCATGCCGAAAACATTTCATGAAATCAAAAGAAGGAATCCCTCTTTCGTCGATATCGATGAACCGCGCTGGAACATCGCTGCAGGGATATATTACGATCACCAACTCTATCAAAAATGGAAGGCAGAGCGGCCCTTAAAGGACCGGATGCTCTTTACATTCGGAAGCTACAATGCTGGTTTTCAAACGATTGTGAGGGCCCAGAAGGTATCTAAAAGAGTTGGGTTAAATGAAAATCTCTGGCGGAGCATCAAAACCGTAGCACCAAAAGTTCGTGGCTGGCGTCATAGAGAAACGGTAGGATATATTGATAAGATTAACAAGATGATGAGTCCTATCATTGAATAAAGGGAGCACGGTTTTTTTCAGCGGAGCCGGGATTTCCCTTTATTCCACTAATCGTCTGAAATCGAAATCCCTCTCGAAAATTTTCCCCTTCAAACAGGCTACATCCTTCTTCTCTTCGATCGCATTCAAAATTTCCCTATTCCCCCTCACATTCCCCAAAAGGATACAACCGATGATTACACCATCTTTGAAGACCAGTTTCCGGTAAATGTACTTCGCCTCGTCCTCCTTTACGAGTGATTCAAATTGCCCATCAACGTCGATCTCCCCCGAGGAGACCAGATCGATTCCCACCACTTTCAGCCGGTTAGACATCACCGTACCCTCATACAGTTCCTCTCCCCCGGCCATATTAATTCCGGCGACTTCTCCCTGTCTTTCCGCAGCCGGCCAAATCCCATAGAAACGGCCACGGTGCTGCACCAAGTCCCCGGCAGCATAGATAGAGGCGATCTTCGTCTCCATCCGGTCGTTGACGATCACCCCTTTGTCGATTTCCAAACCCAGTCTCTGAGCCAACTCCAGGTTGGGCCGAACACCAGCCGATATGAGGATCATATCGCAGTTGATGGAGGTGCCGTCCTCCAAAACCAGGCCCTCAACCTTTGCGTCCCCCATTATCTGATTCGATTTGGCCCCCAGGTAGAAGGTGAACCCCATCCCTCCCATCTGTCGTTTCAACAATTCTGCCCCTGGTACATCCATCTGTCGAGGAAGCAATCTGGGAAAAAATTCCACGACTGTCACCTTCAGCCCAGACCTCCTGAGCCCATTCCCGGCCTCCAGACCCAAGAGCCCCCCACCGATGAGAAGCACCTCGGTGGCCTTCTTCGCATACTCCTTTATCCTCTGAGCATCCCCGATAGATCGGAGGGCAAAAATCCCCTCCTTCTCCACCCCTTCAATGGGAGGAATAAAGGAATGCCCCCCTGTGGCTAAGAGGAGTTGGTGATAACCATATCGGTTTCCCTTGGCACTTCGAACCTCACGTTTGTCGGGATCGATCTCCTCGATGGCCTCCTCAAGATGGAGCTCTATCCTTTTCTCCTCATACCAGGGTTCTTTGTGAAGGACGAGGTCCTTTTCCTCGGCAGCTCCTGCAAGGAAATCGGGAAGCCTGATTCGGGTGTAGTGGGGAACGGGCTCATCGGTGAAGATATCGATCTTCCCATCCCCATCCTTTTCCCGAATCTTATCGGCTGCAGCGGTTCCTGCCACCCCATTGCCCACAATGACATAGCGTTTCATCATAAACCTCTCTGCATTGATCTTTAATATACCTCGAATTTGTGACTTGGGCGACGAATCATTCTTATAATGTAATCCCTAAAGTAACTAATATTCAAGAGAATATCCTCCCGCAGTTTCCTGATTTTTTGAGGGACTCGGTTGTTCCTGAGCGTAATTTGCTGGAGAAGTGGTCACCTCACGAGGCACCGAAACGAAGGGAAAACCGTCCTCTCTGGAAATCCAGTAAACCAAATAAACCAGATAAACCAAACAAACTCAAGAAACCCAAGCAACTCAACAAACTCAAAAAACCCAGGAAGCTCCAGAATATCTTCCTTCCGTATTCGGCTCATGATCTTTTGCATGGGGAAGGGTGCTCGAAAAGGAACGAATGGGGTATACATCTTGACAGAACTGTGATAAGGAAATATCTTCAATCATAGAAACTTGAATTGGGTTGAGTTGAGAGGAGGGAGAAATGGGGGAAGGGGTGAAAACGGATGTGAATCGGCGTTTTGTGAACTATACCATTGAGGAGAAACTGGCATGGGTTACCATCGATAATCCTCCCGTTAACGCTCTCAATCACACCCTTATGGATGAACTGAGCACGGTCTTTAAAGAACTGGAGGAAAATGAGGAGGTCCTCATCGTCATTTTGCTGGGCGGAGGAGAAAGGGCCTTCGTGGCGGGCGCAGACATCAAACAGTTTCCCACCATGGATCCAGCCGTGGCCGAAAAGTTTTCCTCCGAGGGACAGGGTGTATTCAATCGGATTGAGGACTTTAAGGGTCCCGTTATTGCCGCCATTCAAGGATTCGCCCTTGGAGGGGGATGTGAGCTGGCCATGGCCTGTGATATCCGAATCGCCTCGGAAGATGCCAAGTTCGGGCAGCCCGAAGTCAACCTAGCCCTCATCCCCGGTTATGGGGGAACTCAGAGGATGCCCAGGTTGATCCCTACCGGGAAGGCAAAGGAACTCATATACACAGGTGAGATGATCGATGCGAAGGAAGCATCGAGAATAGGGTTAGTAGACAGGGTTGTCAAAAGGGAGGATTTGTTAGATGAGGCAAAAAAACTGGCAACAAAGATCCTCACGAAAGGACCTCTGGCTATCAAAGCCGCGAAAAAAGCAATCAACGAGGGGCTGACTCTGCCCCAACGAGAGGGGTTGAGACTGGAATCCCGCTATTTCAGCGAGCTCTTCAGCACAGAAGATAAGAATGAAGGGGCATTGGCCTTTTTGGAAAAGAGAAAACCCATCTTTAAGGGGAAATAGCCCCATGGGTAATAATACCCTTTTGGAGCAAGACAATGGAAACCGAGCTTATCACCCATGAAACACCTCGCCTTTCTCGCCCCTGGTTGATCGGGGGCTATGAGGGGTGGATCGACGCAGGAAAGGTTTCAAGCGGTTCCCTAACCTACCTCCGGGAGAGCCTCAAGGCACAAAAATTCGCGGAGATCCTTTCGGATGGATTTCACCTCTTCAGGGATTCCAGGCCCAGGGTGGTGGTTGAAGATGGGTTGATTCGCCAGGTTGAATATCCTAGAAACGAATTCTTTTACTGGAAGAACAAAGGGTCGTTGCCTGACTTAATCCTTTTCCTCGGAAACGAGCCCCATGTTCGGTGGAAGGCCTTTACAGATCTGTTCCTCAAGCTGGCCGTTCGCTTTGGTGTTGAACGACTGGTCACTATTGGCGGGCTCTATGACCAGGTGGTACATACCATTCCTCGAAAAATATCCGTTGTAGCCGGCGACTCCGAGGTATTGAAGGAGCTTCTGGCACAGGATGTCGAAACGATAGATTATACAGGCCCCGGAAGCTTCGTCTCCCTTCTCCAAGAGCGTGCCAAGACCGATGGGATCGGCTCATTCATGCTTTGGGGGCGTATTCCCCCTTACGTAGTAATGAGATCCTCCAGGGATTGTCTTCAGATTCTCGAGTTACTCTCGAAGCTCGTTCCCTTTGAAGTCGATCTGAGCGAATTGCGGGAAGAGGCCAAGTTCATCGATGAACAGCTCCAAAGGGCCGTAGAGGAGAAGCCGGATTTGCGGGCATATGTCAAACAGTTGGAATCCATCCACCGATCCAGGCATCCGAAAAAATCGAAGTCCGGCGGAAACGTCATCACCATTGAGGCTTTCCTAAAGCATGTCGACAAAGGGGATAAAGAGAAGGACTGAGTTCCACGAATACATCTCCCGGCCTTCCTCAGGTAAATAAGATATCATTCGCTCCGGTTTTTGAGCCTAACCGATTGCTACTCTCCGATTTAATAGCACCTTCTTTGAAAAAGGGCTATGGTGGCCCTTTTCTAGCATAGGTGAAATAAGGATTGTGGAAATGCGAGTTGGGCCTCCGCCAACTGGATTTACAAGGTTCTTTATCCCTGAAATATGCGGCAAGGCGGATTCAAGATTCAGGAGGAACCCATGGATTTCGAATTGACCGATGAACAGAAGGATATAATCAAGGCGGCCCGGGAATTCGCGGAAGGCGAATTTCCCGAAATTGCCCGAGAGTGCGACCAGAAGGAGGAATTCCCGAGGCATCTTTGGGAAAAGGCATGCCAGCTGGGATTTGTCGGCGTCTTCATCAAGGAAGACTATGGCGGGCCCGGATTAGGTTTTTTTGAACACTGTCTCATCAATGAGGAATTTTGGAGGGTAGATCCGGGGATAGGCCTCTCCATTTTGGCGGCAACCTTTGGATCCGAAATGATTCAACTCTTCGGAACGGAAAAACAGAAGAAGACCTTACTTCCGCCATTGGTGAAGGGAGAGGCCATTACAGGAGCGGCAATCACGGAACCCGACGCCGGCAGCGACGTTGCCTCCGTCATCACTCGGGCTGTTGCCGTGGAGGGGGAATACATCATCAATGGTACCAAAACCTTCACCACTAATGGCACCACGGCGCACTTTATCCAGGTCCTCTGTCTGACGAATCCAGAGGCCGAATCTCGGCACCAACGCCACAGCGTCATCACCGTTGAAACGGATCGCAAGGGCTTTGAAGCAACTCCTCTTAAGAATAAGCTGGGAATCAGGGCCTCCGAAACGGCGGAGCTGACGTTCAATGAAGTCCGTGTT
Source organism: uncultured Syntrophobacterales bacterium (assembly GCA_965371165.1). GTDB lineage: Bacteria > Desulfobacterota > BSN033 > WVXP01. The sequence goes on from CBDUXJ010000025.1 coordinate 6,614, forward strand.
CCAAGGGAAAATTTGGTGGGCAAGGAGGGAAATGGGTTTCATCAGCTCATGGTCTTTTTCGACCATACGAGGCCACATATCTGTGCCCAGGCTGTGGGCCTTGCCCAAGGAGCCATGGAAAAGGCTGTCAAACATGTCATGGAAAGGCGCCAATTTGGAAAACCTTTGGCCTCTTTCCAAGCCACCCGATTCAAAATAGCCGAGATGGCTACCCGAATCGAGGCGGCAAGAAATCTCTACTATAAGGCAGCATGGATGGTGGATCGAGGAAAACCCAACTCTAAACTCATCTCCATGGCGAAATGGTATTCAGGGGAAGTAGCAGTTAGGGTTGCTGATGAAGTACTTCAGCTCCATGGAGGGTATGGATACATGGGAGATTACGACGTGGAGCGGTTTTACCGGGATGCAAAGATCGTGGAAATCTATGAAGGGACCAAGGAGATCGAAAAGCTCATCATTGCCCGTTCCATCTTGGGGAGTGTTTCATCCCCATCATGACAATGCCTCTCCTTCCAAGAAGATCCCCTCCCGGGGGGTATCATTTTGAATTTATCCCCCCATCCTTTCGGGTTTTTCCCTTGAGGTATCGGGATGAAAATCCTATCCCTGAAACCATTTCCTAACGCTTGGGGAAAGAAGCCCAAACCATGAAACCCTATCGTGGAATCCTGTACCTAGGTGCTTCGATTCGCAATTACGGTGACGTATTTTGGCGACTTATTTCAAATGGACTTTTTACGAAGCCGTCAACCTTCACCATCCTATTGAAGGATCCCTCACATTCTTAGTAGATCGGCGCCTAAAACGGCCTCCTCCTTTCGTCAGGCCTATCATCGATTAATTCCACGAAGTACCTTTTCTTCCTCTTGCCCCCAACCGCTGAAACGATGGTTCTCAGGGCATTGATATTGGTCCCCTGCTTTCCTAGTACCCTGCCTATGTCCTGTTTGGAAACCCTAATCTCCAAAATGTTGGCTTGGTCCCCGTCGATCTCTTTTATCTCAACCTTTTCGGGTTCATCGACGAGGTATTGCACCATCTTCTCGATTAGCTCTTTCATCGCTCACCTCATCTTCCTATGGTTCAGCTCTCAAAAGACAACGCCTATTCCGCTCTGTTCCCCCTTATCCCTTTTCATCACCTCCTTCGGATGCCAAAATAATGGTCTTCGTTACACCATATCCGATAGCCGCCCCTACAATAACATCGCTCGGGTAGTGAACCCCGAGATAAACCCGGCTCAATCCAACCAATCCAGCAAGACTATACCACAAAAACCGATACCTTCCATATCGATGAGAAAGCGTTGTTGCAATCATCAAGGCGATGGCGCTATGGGCACTGGGAAAACTGGGATTCAAACGTGATGCCTCTTCCGACGAGATCCTGAGGATCACATCATGGATTGCAAAAGGCCTGTCCCTTTCGATCCCATATTTTAAAGCCTCGAAGATTATGGCATTGATGCCAAAGGAGACCATATAGAAAAGAGTGGACCGTCGGCTCTTTGTCGAAACAAATAGTATGAAGATAAAGAGAAAACCCATGGCCATGCTGCCAAAGCGAGTTATCCACGGCATGGTTATATCGAATACCCAGTTTGAGCACGTAACATTGACCCATTGCATCACTGATAGATCCAGCACCAACCCTATCCCTGTTTTCGAATCGTCCTAAACCGTAACCACCAAACCCATTAATCGCATCGAGGGGGAAGACATCGGAATTTCTGTATGTTTCAGATTCCCCTCCCCACCACTGGCAACCTGGGAATAATGTGAGAAAGGTCATTACCTTTTATCACGACATTGGCAATTTGGTCCAGTTTGTGCGATGAGGAATTGAAGGAAATGGAATATCCCGCCATCTCAAACATCTCCATATCCCCAATGCTATCCCCTATGGCGATGATCTCATGGCTTCGAACCCGAAAGATATCCTTTATACTCTGGAGCCATTCAGCCTTTCGATCGTAATGGACTTTGATCTCCACCTCCCCGGTCAGGACATCATCCTTGTGAAGGAGTCGATTAGATACCGCGTAATCAAAACCATATTTCTCTTCAACCCATTCGGAAAGCAGGGAGAGGCCTGAGGAGACAAGGGTCAGTCTCAGGCCCAATCCCTTCAACAGGGAAGTCAGCTCATCCACACCGGGATTGAAGGGGACGGCTCGAACGATATGCCGCAACTGATCAACCCTCATCCCCTTCCACATCTTTGCATCCAGTCCGCAGAACTGCCTGTAAGAAATCTTCCCCTGGAGAAATTGGCTCTGGTACTTCTCCGCATAACCATACCATTTGTCCAGCTTCTTATGTATGTATTCCCAGATGGATCTCTCCGCAGTAAGGGTTCCATCCAGATCGAAAACGACTAGTTTATAGTGAGGAAAATGTCCCATCGTGTCTCTCACCGCTGCATCTTACCATAATATAGAGGCGAAGCAAACTAAAAGAATAAGTAAAGATTTATTTGACAAGAATGGAGCCTTTTGATAATGAAAGAATGTTAGGAAGACCAGGAAATTTACTTCCCACTCCTTGCCTCAGGAATTGCCCCTTTAACCAGGGTATAATAAGGAATGAGGTTTTGGGGCAAACTATGGAAAAGCTCATCATCACGGCAGCCATAACCGGGAGTAGGATCACGCGGGATGTGGCGCCTCATATTCCGATTACAACGGATGAGATTGTCCAATCCGCCATAGAATGTTGGGATGCAGGGGCAGCCATCGTCCATATCCACGTTCGCGACCCGAAAACGGGCATGGGAACCCAGGATCTGCATCTCTTTCGGCAGGTGGTGGAACCATTGAGGGAGAAGAGCGACCTCGCGCTCTGCTTAACCACAAGCGGTATCCCAGGTCGTAATCTTCCCATTGAGGAGCGACTGGAGCCCCTTGAACTGGAGCCAGAACTCGCCTCCTATGATGCGGGCTCAATAAACCTTGGGAAATCGGTCTTTATCAATACCCCCGAGTTTCTGGAGACCGCGGCCAAGAGGATGAGGGAGAAGGGGGTAAGACCCGAGCTTGAGGTCTTCGATGTGGGGATGATTGTGACTTGCCTCCGCATGAGGGATCAGGGACATCTTGAAGAGCCGCTTCACTTTCAGTTTGTCCTGGGTACTCCCTGGGGAAGTCCAGCCACCCCGAAATCCTTCCTCCACATGTACGAATATCTCCCCCAAAATTCAACGTGGTCCATAATCGGGATCGGCAAAGGACATCTCCCCTTGTCCATGATGGGGCTGATCATGGGAGGACATATCCGGGTGGGTATGGAGGACAATATCTACTATGAAAGGGGCGTGCTCGCCGCAAGCAATGCTCAATTCGTGGAGCGTATCACTCGCATTGCACGGGAGTATGGCCGAGAGGTTGCCACTCCGAGGGAAGCCAGGCAGATTCTCGGGTTGCGCACGACGTAATGGAAGGAGGGAACAAGTCCAATGGCCATCGACAAAACCAAATATGATGAAACAAAACCCCATCAGGTCGCATTGCTCCAACTGGAGATCGCGGCTGAGAGGTTGGGCCTCGATGAGGGGATTAAGCTGAAGTTGCAAAATCCAAAGAGGGTATTGATCGTCACCTTCCCGGTCAAGATGGACAACGGGGAGCTGAAAAACTTTACCGGATACCGCATACAGCATAGTCTGACCAGAGGTCCAGGAAAGGGGGGAATTCGCTATCATCCCTCCGTCGATTTGGAAGAGGTGAAGGCCCTGGCGGCGTGGATGACATGGAAGGCGGCGGTGGTTAATATCCCCTATGGTGGCGCCAAGGGTGGGGTTCAGTGCAATCCCAAGGAGATGTCCAAAGGGGAATTGGAGCGATTGACCCGAAGGTATACCTTTGAGATCGCCCCCTTGATCGGGCCCGAGAAGGACATACCCGCTCCTGATGTGTATACCAATGCCGAAACGATGGCCTGGATCATGGATACCTACAGTACACTGCAGGGGTACAGTGTTCCGGGTGTGGTGACCGGTAAACCTGTAGCTATAGGCGGATCCCTGGGAAGAAATGAAGCCACGGCTCAAGGGTGCGTCTACGCCATTGAGGAGGCCATGAAACACCTGGGCATGGATTTGGAGAAAGCCACCGTGGCCATTCAAGGATACGGCAATGCGGGCTTCAATTCCGCCCAGATCATCCATAAGTTCGGTACCAAAGTCATAGCCGTAAGCGACTCAAAGGGGGGAATTTATAACGCCGATGGGCTCGACCCAGCAAAGGTGTTGGAGCACAAGAAGGAAACCGGTTCGGTGGCCGATTACGGGGAGGCTGATAATATCACCAACGAGGAACTGTTGGCCATAGAGTGCGACATCCTCATCCCCGCAGCCATGGAAAATCAAATCACCAAGGAGAACGCCCATAAGGTGAAAGCGAAACTCATTGCCGAAGCGGCCAATGGCCCTACCACCCCTTCCGCCGACGATATCCTTGACGAGGAGGGCATCTTCATGATTCCCGATATCCTCTGTAATGCCGGGGGCGTTACCGTCTCATATTTCGAGTGGGTCCAGAATATCCAGTCCCTCTTCTGGACGCTGGAGGAGGTTAACAACCAACTGGCGCGGATCATGAGGAGAAGCTTCTGGGATGTTGCGGCCATCACGAAAAAAGAGAAGGTTCACATGCGGACAGCGGCCTGGATGCTCGGAGTGGGAAGGGTTGCGGAGGCGACCAGACTGCGCGGAATTTATCCATAATACTCAGGGCCTTGAGCCGCAAAACCCATCCCTATGGAGGATAGCCTTCCTATAGTGGTATTTTACGCTCATTCAGCCAGGCCCTGTAAGCTATTACAGACCCGGAAAGGAGAACTTTAGCGACTCTTTATCCTCCTCCTTCTCCACCTTCACACCCAATTCCATGCGCCCATCCCTGAGCCCCATGGAGAAAGGCTCCCTTCCCTTTTCCCCTTCCAGGTGGGTGATGGAGCGCATAATCTCAAAGATCTTATCCGCAATCTCCCCGGGAGGCGTTGGGAGTTCCATCTTTTCCTCCGCCTTAACGGTCACCTTGGGCTCGCCTTTCTTCTTCTTGAAGGATAGTTTCTTGGCCTTTTCCGTAGTGGCATAAAGGATGGAGAGGGCCAGATACTTCAGGGCATCCTCTTCCAGATCGACACTGCTTTCGGACGCCATCACCTCCATCTCCTTTCGGTAGTCGGTCTCCATGTAGCAATCGCACATCTCCTGAAGCCTCGCATGGTAGTTGCGGGATATTTTTTCCATCGAACTCCTCCTTTCCCTAAATCCTCATATGTTGATGGATTGTTGCCCAAATACCCTGGAGCGAACATTAAAGAATTTTTGCTAACCATTCTCAGTGAAGCAAAACGACCGCAAATCTAATGTTTGAGCCCGAAGGGCGAGTTTTAGTAACGAAGTAGCGCTTGAGCGCTATTTGCAGTGAAGCGAACTTTAGAATGGTCAAAAATTCTTTTCAGAGAGCGAAAGGGAATTTGGGCAACAGCCCCTCTATTAATGGAACCGGCTAAAATTCCGTCACTTCCCCTCCGGAGATGGGACGACGGATCCCGGCGTTGACATCGAGCGTGAAACCGGGCTCGATGATACCCGATCGCGTGTATCCCCGGTCTTCCCAATACCCACCTCTCATGGTATCGCTCAAGGTAATAGTCTCCAGCCATTTGCAGCTCTTGTAGCCATAGAGGTTGGGGATTACCATCCGTAGGGGGCCCCCGTACTCCTTCTCGAGGGGTTCCCCCTCCACTGCATAGACGAGAAGTACCCTCGGGTGGTCCAGATCACTGAGGGAAACGGTCGTCTCGTAAGTCCCCCCAAAGCACGAAAACGTGGCGTGGCTGGCCTCCTTCTTTGGCTTCAGTATCCGGATGAAATCGCGCCAGAGCACCCCCTCCCACGTGGCCCTCACGGACCACCCGGAAACCGAGGTGAGTCGTGCGTCGACCTTCGAGGCCGGGAGGTCCACGATCTCCTGCCAGGTAAAGGACCGTTCCTCCTTCACCAGGCCTCTTATATGGAGACGGTACTGAGCCTTGTCGATCTCCGGCATTCCCCCTTCTTGAAATACTGGCGCCCTCAGTTGTGATAAGATGCTCATTATTGACCTCTTTCAAACACTTCTTCACTCCTCGGACCCGATTCCATTGCTGCCTTTTGTCTCCATCACATCCACGATGGCGGATTGCATGGAGGACATGCCCACTTCTATGATTCGTTGGAGATTCTCGAGGGTATCCACAACTTCTCGGCCCACGATACCATCCGTAGACGGGATGCGCACATTCTCCAGACTCAGATAGGTACTTTCCACGGCCAGCCCCACTGCCATGAGGGCTTTCATTGCACAGCCTGATTTTGCGCCATCACAGATGATCCCGGCCATGGTTCCCACCATGTTGTTGATCTGGGCTTCGATTTGTAAAACGTCTCCCCCCAGGAGGAAAACCATACCGCACCCTGCACCCACAGCAGCAGCAACACCGCATCCGCAAACGGGCGACAAGAGGCCCATGTATGCTTTGATGTAAATTGTTGTGAGGTATGAGAGGGCAAGGGCCCGCATGAGGTCTTCCTCCGAAGCATCAACAACCTTTGCCGTTTCAACTACAGGAATCGTCGCCACCAAACCCTGATTCCCAGAACCAGCACAGGCCATAACCGGCAGGTCCAAACCCTTCATCCTGGCCTCAACTGCCAACGCCGTAACGAACTGGACTTTGGCCGGCAAGTCCTTTCCGGTTAACCCTCGCCCGGCATGCTTTTCCATGACCTTCCCGATACTGAGAGAGGGAGCCTCCTTTCTCGCTTCCTCCGCAAAATGCATGTTCATTTCCATGGACTGCTTGAGGATGGAAAGCTCCGACGGGTCCATTTCCTTGATAAAATCAATGATAGCATTGTATTTTAGGCTCTTGACCTTTTGAGCTAATCCCCAAGAATTCTCCCCGGGAACGGGAGCCCCGGTGTAGGGCTTCCCATTTCTCTCCACACCCACCACATGGTCATGACTCCCGCGAATAACCGCCGAGGCCTCATCCGTGTCATTGCATACCATGGTACGAATCATAATGTCTTTTGAGTCATGAAGTCTGATAATCCGGATTTTGTTTTTCGCTATAAGAGACCGAGCCCTTCCTATGGCCTCGCTGCTGGGATTTTCCAGAATCTGAAGTCCCTGGTGTACCCTTTCGGAGAGCGAGGCTCCCATGGCTGCGGCAAAACGCAATCCCTTCTCACCCGTCCCCGGAATCCCAACGCCCAGGGCATTCTTATAAGTGCCCTCGTCCACCTCGACTTCAATTCCCTCAACTTCATCCGTCGAACAACCCAATGCCTGGACAGCCCATCCCGTGGCGAGAGCAACGGCCCCTACCTCGGTGCACCCGGTTGCGGGAATTACTTCTCGAACGAGTAATTCCCTCAGAAACTGCCTCTCTTTCATTGGCATGCCTTTCCCCACGGTTGAGGTCTATGTGTGATAAACTTCAATATACAATGAGAAATCTATCCTGGAAAGACCATCTTTCCCCCAAAATGTCCCAGGAGGCTTACCAGGGGGACTAAGGAGAAGATAATGATGACGTATAACCACCATAGGTTTCCCGATTGGATAATGAGCATGGGATCGAGGAATCTCCAGATAACGAGGATGCTCAGCACCACCCAGAGCACTATGGAGAGGGCGATTTTATACTTCACATAGGTCGTGAGCACCGCTCCGTAGTTGACCCACCAGGCAAATAACCCCGTAGCAATCGCGGCTGCGGAGCCCAAGACGCCCAAACAGAGCATATAGAAACTCGTGGTCTCGAAGGAATTATTTCGGGTTAACGCGTAGAGGATGAGAAACAAGGGGGTGACCATCAGAAAGGCTATGGGGAAGTGAACCGTCATGGGGTGGGGCTGCCGCCTCAATAACGGATAACGGTCGAAAGCCTTTTGCAAGAATTCGGGCACTCCTTTAACATGAGCGGATGGAGGGGATTCTTTTAAGATGCCAATCTGGGAAAATTTATCAAGTACTTCAGTGCCATGGGGGGCTGCCTCCATCTCCTTGGTGAGATCTTGACCAGTGGCGTGTCTGGCCATATGAATTCCCGTATTCCAGTGGGGACTTTGGGAGACATCGTATACCTTTCCCTCAAAGGCGATACAAACGGGGTTCCCCTCCTTTCCATTCATGTATTTCAGCTCTTCGCTGTCCATCTCCTTCATCGCAGTCCTCTCCTCATGCTTTCATCCATCCCTGGCTCTCCATCAAAGAGCCCGCATCCATTCCGGTTTCAGGGGTATCTCGCCCCGAAGGGCACAGTCGATCAGGGAGAGCGCCTCGTTTTTCCCTCTGGGTAGTTTGGCCCTGATGGGGAGGTAGTTCGAGGCGTGGTTGGAGAAGAAAAGGCCCATCGTCAAGTGTGTATGGACGATCATCTCCCTCAGTTCCAAGAGGAGCTCCCTTTCCGTTGGGAGCTGAAATTTTCCGTTCGTGAAATCCTCATGAAGGGGGGTGCCCGGAATGAGCATCACGGTCAGGGCACCGATGTAGTTGGGATCCATGGCGCTCAGGAGTTCACCGGTGGCCCGAGCATGCTCAAGCGACCTTTCACGTCCGGCGATGCCGAGCAGCACAGTCACCGACAGCTTCATACCGGCCTCCCGGACCTTCCGCCCCATGTCGATGAGACTTTGGGCGCTCGTTCCCTTATTGACGGACTTCAGGACCTCATTATTCCCACTCTCTACGCCGAGGTAGAGTATCCCCAGCCCGTTTTCCCTCAATTGGCTCAATTCCCCGAGGGACTTCTTCTTGATACCCTTGGCATTGGCATAGGCCCCGACTCTTCTCACCCAGGGAAGATGTTCTTTGATCCGGTCGAGTATGCCCATGAGCCTCTTTTGAGGAAAAATGAGGGAATCCCCGTCCATGAGGAAAACTCTGTCTTGTCCCTTCATATACTTCGAGGCAAAGAGGATGTCGGACAGGATAATCTGGTCGTCCTTGATCCTGAATCTCTTCTCCTTATAGCTGCCACAAAAAGTACACCTGTTGTGGGAACAGCCGACGGTTACCTGGAGCAAAATACTGTTGGCCTCGCTGGGCGGGCGAATACAGTATCCCTCGTAATGCATGCTCTCGCTTTCAACGGGAAATTCCATACGGTCCCTTTCTCCTGGGTCGAGTCAATGTCCG
>CBDUXJ010000026.1:0-15574 GCA_965371165.1 uncultured Syntrophobacterales bacterium
GATCTAAACCATCTAAACCAAACAAATCGAGGAGACTCAAGATGGTGTTTTTTATTGACACCTATAAATTTTTTATGGTAGATGGAATTCTGCCTACTGGTGATAGAGATGAAGATCGGCGTGATTTCGGATACCCATCTCAGAGAGCCATCCAAGGAGCTGGGAAGGATTGTCCTGACGCATTTCACTGACGCGGATATGATTCTGCACGCAGGGGATTTTGTTTCCCAGCACATCGTCGATTTCTTCCGACGATGGAATTTGATTGCCGTTTGCGGGAATATGGACGCAGGAGAACTGAGGTCTTTGCTGCCAGGAAAAAGGGTCATCGATGTTTCGGGCTTTAAGATTGGTCTTATCCATGGCTGGGGATCCCCCATTGGCTTGGAGAAACGAATTAAAGGTGAATTCCCACCCTTGGATTGTCTTGTATATGGCCATACCCATTACCCTGCCAATCATAATAGGGCCGGGCTCCATTTTTTTAACCCAGGTTCGCCAACTCGATCTTTCACCGGCCGTAACACCATCGGCATCCTTTCCCTGGGAAAAGAGATCAAAGGGAAAATAATCAAGGTTTAACCCATTTCGGTCAACTCAACAGGAACATGTCGTTTGTCGCGAATGGCAAAGCCTTCCGCATAGTTGTCGGGTATTCAGGGGAGAATCGAGAGGAGGAAAATTGTTGACAAACACCCCTTTTTTGACAATAATAAATTATTACAGTAAATTAAGAGATGATAGATGCAATACTATGAGGTATTAGGACTTGAAAGGGAACCCTTCTCCAGTTCACCGGATCCCGCCTTTTTCTACCTTTCGGATGATTATCGTGAATGTCTACAGAGGTTGGAAATCTCAATTCGATTAAGAAGAGGGTTGAATATTATCTTGGGCGAAGTTGGCACTGGCAAGACAACCCTTTCCAGGGTTTTATACCGAATGTTTCAAAGGGAAAGCCGGGATTTTATTTTCCACTTCATCCTCGATCCCAGTTTTCCCACGGAATTCCAGTTCTTCAACAGCTTGGTAACATTGTTCGATATCACTCCATCTGGACGTTCAACCTTTGAGTACAAGGAGGCAATCCAAAATTACCTCTTCCAAAAAGGGGTCGAGGAGAGAAAGACCATAGTGTTGCTCATTGACGAAGGTCAAAAATTGTCTAAACCCCATCTGGAGATATTGAGGAATCTCCTCAATTATGAAACCAACGAGTACAAATTGCTTCAGCTCCTCATTTTTGCCCAGATGGAGTTTTCCAATCGAGTAAAGGGGGTAGAGAATTTTCTCGACAGGGTGAACTTGAAATATGTATTTCTTCCGTTAAATGAAATAAATACGAGGAAAATGATAGAATTTAGATTAAGAGTTGCTGGCCTCAACAGTGGAAGGTCGCTGTTCACGGACGATGCCTATATGGCAATCTATATGGAGACCCTTGGCTATCCGAGAAAGATCATTAACCTCTGCCATCACGCTCTCCTCACTATGTTGATAAAAGAAAAGGAAATCATTGACGGAGAAATTATCCGGGTAACGGCCAAAGCGAGGGGGGATCAAATTTGAGCGAAAAGGAGAAGGATATTGCTGCAACCAATCGGTTGCTGGACGTGATTCGAGGCAAGAGGGATTTCGAATCTTTCCCCACGGATCGCGAATCTCCTCGACAGGAGGGAGCAGAACCCGATGTGTCGCCAATACCTGAAAAGAAGAAGGCCCGAAGTTCCTTCTCCCTCTTTTCCAGCAGGACTTTGGGACTGGACATCGGATCTCATTCGGTAAAATGCGTCCAGCTAGAAAAAAAAGGGACGGCAGCTTATCGATTGCTTTCGGTTGGGGTTTTTGAGATTGCGCCGGAGGGAATTAATCGTGAGGAAGATCCGAGAAACGCCATCGTCTCGACCATTAAAAAAACCATCGAAGGAATAAATCTAAAAAGGACGGCGATTATCACCGCCATTGGTGGGGTGTCCATCGCCATCAGGCAGATTGAACTCCCCTTTATGACGGAAAAGGAGTTGGCCTCGGCCATAAAATGGGAGGCGCGAAATTACATTCCCTTCGATATCAACGATGTCGAATTGGATTACCAAATCATCAATACATCCAAGGCCAGCAATAAATTGGATATTATCCTCGTATCCATCATCAAGGATTTCGTGAGATACCACCTCGAGTTGCTCAGGGAAATCCCCATCGATCCCCAAATCATCGATGTCAATCCATTGGCCCTGGTCAATGCTACGCTGTTCAATGAGGGAATTGAGAGAGATGAATTCGTCGTGCTGATGGACATTGGGGACAAAAATACCACCTTGAGCGTCTATAGTGAGGCGGGTCAGTATTTCGTACGGAATATTATGATATCCGGCAATGATTTTACCGATGATATTATGAAGGGAAACGGACTCTCCTACGCAGATGCCGAGAGGTTCAAGAGGAGCGAGGACCACGTCGGCTTGATTGAGACCATCAAGCCATCCTTGGACAATCTGGTCAGGGAAGTTCGAAGGTCCTTGACCTTTTATGAGAATCAGGCCAAAATAAAAGGGTTTAGCAAAATCTTCCTCACGGGGGGAAGTGCACCACTGAAGGGTTTGGATGACCATTTGAGCACTGAACTTGGGCTGCCCGTAGAGATACTCAACCCCTTTCGGAAAATCAATGTGGAGCGAGCCTCCGTGTTGACCCCATTCGGGAACGACCTTTGCAAATTGGCGTTGGCCGTCGGCCTAGCGATAAGGGGGTGAATGGGTGAGATTTCAGATCAATATATATAGGCCGGGGAGAAAGCCGAAAAGGGTTCCAAAGCCAACGGGAGAAGAGAGACGGATATCCATAGCAATCCTTATTCCCTTGATGTTTCTCCTGCTCCTGGGAATCAGCTTTGCCTATATGAGAGTCTCCACATCCCTCGACCGGAAGATGCAAATGAATCGGCGCCAAAAGACCTACCTGCTCGGTCAACGGAGCCAAGCGGAAAGGGATTTGACAAAGGCCGTTGAAGAACAGGGGCTTATTTCAACGCTGCAGGTGAAGAGGGTTGAGTGGTTCCAGAAATTGCTGGATCTGAGCACAATCGTGCCCGAAGATCTGTGGCTAACCGACCTTTCAATCAAGACAACGAAGAAACACAAGACCGGATCGAAGGAGGTCGAGGAGGAGATTCACTTGATTATAAAGGGGGTGACGGTGTCCGTACTGGGGAGGCAACCCCTCAATAGCATCGGCAAACTCATAACGTCATTGAATAGCCTGGAATCCTTTCAGCGAGATTTCGACCCGGCAACCCTCGTTACATATCAGCTTTCGCGGAAGAAAGACCGGGAGCTCATGGAATTCGAAATCTCCAGCAAGCTTAAGAAGAGGCCCGGGATAAGGAGAATAAGCAAGGAGAAGGCTCCGAAATGAGATCGACCGTTTCCATAAAGGGCATGTTCCTGGCCCTGGTAATCGTCTTCATCGGGGTTTCATTGCTGTGTTATCTCTTCCTCTACCGCCCTAAGGTAAAGAAGGTAGTAAAGGGTGCGAGGGAAATATCCTTCCTTAAGGGGAAAGTCGAAAAGGACATTACGGAAACCAGGGAAATCCGAGAGGAAATCGATAGAATCAGCAAGGAGAAGCGGAACGTTGACTATTTCACAAGGCATCAAATCCCCCCGGAGCAACGACAGCCTACCTTTCTCGCAAAGGTGAGCGACGTGGTCAATCGATTGGGGATCAAAACCATTATGGTGAAACCCATGCCTCAGGAGGAGTACCCCGATTATATTCGGTATCCCTTTTTGGTCGAAGCCAGATCCAAATACGGGGAAATCGTCAAATTCATCGATAGCCTCGAGAACAGTTTCGGGCTGAATTTGGACGACGTTCACATTGAGAATGACCCCAAAGATCCCCTCTGGCACCACCTCAAGTTCACCGTCAGTACCTTCGAGTTCACGAGGGCTGAATCTCCACCCCCTGAAAAAAAAGGGACCGAAGAGGGTTCCAGCATCCAAGTGGTGGTTCGGGACGATATTGCAGTGACGAGGGATCCCTTCCTGGAGAAGGAGAAGAGGCTTATACTTATAGACACGCTCATTCCGAAGAAGAGACGGGAGAGGAGGCTGCCTCCATTAAAACTCAACGCCATCATCGATATCGCGGGGAGGAAGATAGCCATCATCAACGACACGATTGTCAGGGAAGGGGATTGGGTCGCGAAACACCGCATCGTTCGGATTGGCGAGAATGAGGTGGTTGCGATCTACCGCAGGAAAGAGCGGATCCTCAAGATAGAAGACTTAGTCAAAACCAAACTGAGGTAAGTGGCTATGAAAAGGGTTTCTTTTCCCATTGTCCTATGTATGATCTTTCTCCTCGGCCTCGCGTCAAGGGGGCTGGGCCAGTCCCCCCAGGTCAAGGATCCCTTGGAAAGTGACCAGCTCTTCTCCTTGAAGGTGAGAGACGTGGATATTCGGGATGTCCTGACCATCATTGCCGAAGAGTATGGCTTGAACCTCATTCTCTCCCCGGCGGTTTCGGGAAGAATCACCTATGATATCGAGAACACCTCCCTGAGAGATGGGTTTAACGCCATGCTCAGGAGCAGCGGTTTAACTTACGTCATTGAGGGGAATATCATCCGGGTGGACGAGCAGGCGGAATTGCGGAAGAAGCTGAGAAACGAGCTGGATATCTATAAGGCGCGTCAAGAGCTGCGAGAAGCGCGGAAATTGGAGGAGCCGTTGGAGACGACCTATGTCAATCTCAACTATATCGGAACAACCCTCTCCAAGGAGAAGGGAAGGGAGACCACCGATTTGCAGGAGGCCATGGAGAAGTTGTTGAGCCATAATAAGGAGAAAGGGGTCGATAGGGGGGCCAACGTCAGCATCATCAAGAAGACCAATACCTTGGTTATCACCGACGTTGAGGAAAATGTTCGCGAAATTGCGGAAATGGTCAAGAAATTGGATCTTCCAACGAGACAGGTGAAGATCGATGCGAGGATCGTGGAGACGAACCGCGATTTCTCACAGGAATTGGGCATCAAATGGGGTGCAACGGCGAAATTTCGGGTGGGCAGTACGTCAGATAGGAAGGGAGACCTCACCTTGGGCGCTGCGGGTGGCGATATCGTGAATCTTCCCGTGGTAAATCCCGCGGGCTTCTTCAGCCTGGGTTGGCTTTCATCTACCGCTGCACTTCGACAGCTGGATATTGAGCTCTCTGCCCTCGAGGAAACGGGGGATGTGAAGATCGTCTCCAAGCCCTCGGTCCTCGTGGTCCAAAATCAAGAGGCGGAGATATTCGTGGGGGAGAAAGTTCCCGTTGCGGAGGGGTATGATGCCGAGACGGCCCAGGTCAGCATTCGCCTGGAAGACGTGGGGACGAAATTAAAGATAACCCCTCAAATCACCCGGGATGGTTTAATCTTCATGCTGGTGGATGTGGAAACGAGTGAAATTTCAGGTACAACCACGATTCAGGGACAGCCCTTTGACACCCTCGGAACCAAGAGGGCGAACACACAGGTCTTGGTAAAGAACGGGGAAACGGTAGTCATCGGAGGTCTTTTGGCCACCCGAAAGGAGGAAAATCGAGACCGCGTCCCCTTTCTGTCCAGGATTCCCATTGTGGGCCTTCTCTTCAAGAGCAAAGAGGATATTTCGGAGTATCGGGAGCTGATGATTTTCATTACGCCCCAAATCGCCACTCAGGTGGGGGGCTGAGGAAGGGAACCTCCCGAAATGAAGACGGACTGAACAATGGTTTCTCCCAAAAGCTACACGTTGAGTTACAAATCCCTCGGCGCCTTGTTGGTTGAGAACAAGGTGACCACCCAGGATCAGCTTGACAAGGCCCTCGATCGGCAGAGAAAGAAGGGGGGTCTTTTGGGGGATATCATCATCGAGATGGGCCTCGCCTCCGAAATCCAAGTCCTCGAGGCCCTTGCGCAACAGCTCAACATCCCGCACCTAACCCCCGATAAAGTTGTCTTTATCGATCCCGAGGTCATTAGGCTCGTCCCCTTGCGCATGGCACGACAATCCATGGCAATACCCCTTTCCATACGGGACGATACCTTGACCGTGGCCATGGTGAACCCCTTCGATATCATCGCCATCGACGACCTCCGGACCATTACCAATTATAAGATCAACACGGCCATCATATCCAAATCGGGGCTGGAGACCCTCATCAATCGATTTTATGGTGCCAGTGCCCGGGAGTCGAGCCTGGAGGATGTTTTAAAGGATGTATCGGAAACTCAACTTGAGCTCAAAAAAGAGCTCGCCGAAGAGCGCGAGATCAACCTGGAGAGGTTACGGGAGCAGGTGGAAGAGGCCCCCATTGTCAAATTGGTGGATTACATCATCAGCAACGCCATCAACGAGCGGGCGAGCGACATCCACATCGAGCCCCAGGAAACCCGGTTGAACATTCGTTACCGGATCGACGGGGTGCTCCACGATATCATTTCTCCGGCGAAGGCACTGCAGATGGCCATCGTCTCCCGAATCAAGATTATGTCCAACATGGATATTGCCGAAAGACGCCTTCCCCAGGATGGCCGTTTTACCATAAAACAGGGTTTTCGGGAGGTTGACCTGAGGGTATCCACGTTGCCCACCATCTTCGGCGAAAAGGTGGTGATGAGGCTCCTGGAGAAGGGGTCCCTTTCCCTGGACATGGACGGCCTGGGATTCGGCGATGGCCAACTGGAAATTTTTCGGGGCTATATATCAAACCCCCATGGGATGGTTCTCCTCACGGGACCCACGGGAAGCGGGAAGACGACAACCCTCTATTCGGCCCTGATGGAGATCAAATCCTCTCAGACCAATATCGTTACGGTGGAGGATCCTGTGGAGTATCAGATCAAGGGGATCTACCAGGTTCAGGCCAATCCCAAGATCGGCCTCACCTTTGCCAACGGTTTGCGGTATATCCTCCGTCAGGATCCGGATATCATCATGGTGGGGGAGATCCGGGACTTGGAGACGGCGGAGATGGCCATTCGGTCCGCCCTTACCGGGCATCTCGTATTCAGCACACTGCACACCAACGACGCCGTGGGAACCATTGTCCGGCTGATCAACATGGGCGTGGAACCGTATCTTGTCTGTTCATCTCTGAGTTTGGCCGTCGCCCAACGCCTGGTGCGGAAGATCTGCCCCCACTGCAAGGAGTCCTACAGGCCAACCAAAGAGGTGCTGCGTGGCCTCGGAATTGATGGAAAGCCTCAAAAGGACCTCCTCTTTCACCGCGGGAAGGGGTGCCATAGATGCAAGAATACGGGCTATTACGGCAGGACCGCTATCTGTGAGATGTTGGAGATGAAGGTTCCGGTTCGAAACGCCATTCTCAACGGGGCCGACATTGAGGGGATGAGGCAAGTGGCCCTTGAGCTGGGGATGACCACTCTCAGGGAAAGCGGCTTGCGGAGGGTAAGAGATGGGATTACGACTCCGGAGGAAGTCTTGAGGGCGACCATCGAGGAAGATTAAGGGACTCAAATGCCACTCTATTCTTACACGGCCAAGAGGAGTGACGGAAGAAACGTAAGGGGTGACCTGGAGGCAATCAGCGATCTGGAGGTAATAGAAACTTTACACCAGCGAAACCTCACCGTCCTCGACATCGTGGAGAAGAAAAGGGCTCCGGAAAGGGGCCTCGGGGCCCGGTTCTCGATGAACGCCCCCCTTTTCGGAGGTGGGGTTAAACACGATGAGATTTTCCTCTTTGCGAGTCAAATGTCGGCCATGGTTGAATCCGGGCTGCCCTTGCTTCGATGTCTGACAAGCTTCGGCAATGAGGTTGAGAACCCGCGGTTCAAAAGTGTGATCGATTCCGTGAGCATTGATGTCGAGGAGGGGAGTACCTTCTTCGATGCCCTGTCCAAGCATCCTAAGGTGTTCAACAAACTCTTCGTCAACATGGTCAAGGCCGGAGAAGTTAGCGGACGGTTGGATCAAACCCTTGCTCAACTGGCCAATTATTTGGAGAGGACCGTAAACCTTCGTAGGAAGGTGAAGGCAGCCGTCACATACCCCCTTTTTCTCATCGGATTCACCATCTTCGCCATCATCCTCCTCGTAGTCAAGGTAGTCCCCGTATTCGAAAAGATTTATACAGGGGCGAAGGTACGCCTTCCGGTCCCGACTCGGATATTGATAGCCAGCAGCGTTACTATTCGGGAATACTATTGGCTCCTCCTTTTGATCGCCGCAGGAATCGGGCTTCTCATTTATGTGGGGCTTAAAAGCGAAAGGGGACGGTTTTTCTGGGATAAACATAAGCTCCGAATTCCCATCTTAGGACCATTGATGCGGAAATATTCCCTGACCAAATTTACCAGGACATTGGGGGTTTTGATCAATAGCGGAATCCCCATCTTGGGTGCCCTTGATCTGGTAGCGGAAACCACGGGCAATAAGATGTTGGAAAGGGCCATCCGCTGGAGCTCAACGTCCATTGAACAGGGAAGTGGGTTTGCCGAGGCCCTCGCTGAAAGGAGAGAAGTATTTCCGGAGATGGTGGTTCAGATGTCCGCCACCGGTGAGGAATCGGGGACACTGGACAACATGGTGAGCAAAGTGGCAAATTTCTACGAGCAACAGATAGAGGCGAGCATCACCACCGTGACTTCCCTTATCGAGCCTATACTGGTCATCTTCATCGGAACGGTGGTGGGAGGTATTTTGCTTTCCATCTTCCTCCCCATATTCAAGATGGGGAGGGCGATGCATTAGTGTGGGGAATCCCCGTCATCATCATCGGAAGTTCGATCCTGAATATCACGCCTTTCCTTTTCCCTGCCACCTCGTTCATTACCCTAATATGGCCTCCATGAGCGGTGACGATCTGTTGGGCAATGCTCAAACCCAGTCCGATGCCTCCGGGCTTGGTGGTGAAAAAGGGATTGAATACCCTTTCGCTGTCCTCGAAGGAGATGGGGTTTCCCGTATTGAAGATATCGATCAACACGTGCCCCGGTGTTGAAGGGGCGGGCCAATGGGACCCGGTATTATCTTCATCCATGGACGGTTGGATGAGATCCGTCTTAACCTTAATAGTCCCTCCTTCGGGGGTAGCCTCCAACGCATTGTTGATGATATTGAGGATTGCCTGGGTCATCTTATCGGCCTCAACGGCGATTCGTGGTAACCCTCCTCGATAATCCTCCATGACGGCGATCTTTTTTTCAGGGAACGCGGTTTTCGCCAGGGAGACCGTCTCCCGAACGATTTCCTCTATGTCTCGTTGTTCAAACGTGTATGTTGAGGGTTGGGCAAAGGTCAAGAGCTCTTCCACGACTTTATTCAACCGGTCGATCTCCCTGAGGATTATCTCGATGTATTCCGCCTTTCCACCCCTCTCGATGATATCCTCTTGAAGGAGTTGGGCCAACCCCCTCAAAGACCCCAGGGGGCTCCGAATCTCATGGGCCAGTCCCGCTACAAGGCTTCCCAAGGAGGCGAGTCTATTGATTCTCTGCATTTCCCGCTGAATTTCCTTGATCTCATCCAGGTCACGGAAACTGGCCACCACCTCAACCAACTTTCCCTCAGTACCGGCCAATAACGCCGTTCTGATCCTCATTGCCAACTTCTTGCCCTTATCGGTCATTACCGTTACATTTTCGGCCGACTTGGGCATTTCCTTCTCAACTCCAAGCAATATCATATCCGTGAGGGCTTTATTAGCCTCATGGATGGGGAAGAGATCCGTGAAGTGTCTCCCCACCACATCCCGGGCGTCATAATCGAATATGGTCTCCGCAGCTGGGTTAAATCTCGTGATGATTCCATCGGAGTTGATGGTTATCACCGCACCGACAGAACTCTCCAAGAGGTATCGGTTTAATGAAGAGACCATTTGATTATAGGCCTGGACGAGTTGATTGATCTCCTCCTGGGGGAAGAGCTCCAACCTTTTGCTGAGATCTCCTTGCGCAACGGATTGGACTCCTCTGGTCAGTCTTTTAATAGGTTCCTTGATGGCATAGGTGAGGACTATGCCTGACAGGCAGGCCACGAATCCCCCGATCAAAACCTCAATCCGCATGAGTTGGGTTGCCCTCCTGACCTGGGAAATGCTGGGCGATTTTTCGGATCGGAGCAGACTTCGTCGATTGATCTCAATGGCGAAGAATCCCGTAAAGAGGACCAAGAGGGTAGTAAAAACCTGGATTGCGATGAATATGCGGATTCCGACCAGCCTCGACCGTATTTTCATAGTCGGATTAATTCCCTTGGTCTAAAAGGTATTGGACGAAGATATCGACCAATTCGGGATCGAACTGCTTTCCCTTCTGCTCCTTGAGCACGGAAATAGCGTGATCCTTCGCAAAGGGTCCTCGGTAAGGTCGTTCGGTGGTCATGGCGTCATAGGTGTCCACTATGGCAATGATACGAGCCCCTAACTCAATCTCCTTCCCCTTCATTCCATCCGGGTATCCAGTACCATCGAGCCTCTCATGATGGTGGCGGATGATGGACTGAGCCGGCTCCAAAAAGGGGATTACTTGGATAATCTTTTCCCCCTTGGCCGGGTGTTCCTTGATTTGTCTATACTCCTCATCCGTGAGACCTCGATCCTTCTGAATGATGGAATCGGGGATTCCGATCTTCCCGATATCGTGTAACACACATGCATATTCAATGGTGGAAATGGTTTCACTTGGCAGTCCCAGGCGCCTAGCCAACTCAACGGCATAGGTCTTCACCCTATCGGAGTGCCCCCTTGTATACCGGTCCTTCTCCTCTACGGCTGCGGCAAGGGCCTTCATGGTCCGAAAATAACTCTTCTCTATCTCAATGCTCTTCAGTTGATTGTTGATGGCAACAGAGGCCGTATCGGCGATGAAATCCAAATTTTCCAGGTCTTCCTTGGTGTACGGTTGATCCCCAAAACGATTCGTGACGTTAAGGATCCCCAATGAAAGATCGGTGGTCTTGAGAGCAACTTGTATGAGGGGAAAGCTGATAAAGGATTTATATGCTGAATACCGATCCGATTCCGTCTTCATGGAGCTGATGTCATTAACTATGACGGCCTTCCTCGTTTCCAAAACCTTACCCGCTATTGCCTCCCCCCTTTTTATCCTCGTCTTTTTCACTATCTCTTCTTCCAAACCGCTGGCACCCTTAATGGTAAGGTAATCGCCCTTTTCGTCGAGCAACATGACGGATACCCTCTTGCTGAACAGGAAATCGGCTACGAAATTCACCACGGAATTCACCACGTCCTCGAGGCTATCCATTGAATTGAGCTGGTTGGCGAATTTGTAAACAGCGAAAATGGTCTTCGTCTGTTCCCGCACCTTCAGCTCTAAATTCCGCTGATACTCCTTGATTTGGTCATTTAGCCTCTTCTTCTCAAGGGCTCTCTTAACGGTATTGATCAGGATTTCGCGTTCAATGGGCTTGGTGATGTAATCATAGGCCCCCTCCTTAATGGATTCCTGTGCCGTATCCAGTGAGGGAGCACCTGTGACCATGATAACAGGAATATCCCGGCGCTGGCTTTGCAGCCTCTTGAGGAGTTCGAGACCGTCCATCTCCTCCATGCGAATGTCCGAAATGACCGTATCGAAGGAGTTTTCCTGAAAAAGCTGGAGGGCGTCCTTGGCGTTATCGGCCGAGGTTACCTCATATCCCTCCCTCTCCAAGCGCTTTTGGATGGATTTCCTGATAGTCAACTCATCATCGACCACGAGGATCCTCGACCGGTTCATTCCTTGATCCTCATTCGCCATCTTCGATATCTCCTTCATCTATGGGGAGGTCAACGGTCACCTTGGTATACTCCCCCTCTTTGCTTTCGAATCGGATAGTGCCCTTATGTTCCTGGATGATGTTAAAGCTGATGCTCAGGCCCAAACCGGTTCCCTGTCCCTGTTCCTTTGAGGTGAAAAAGGGGTTGAAGATCTTTTCCATATCTTCCTCCCGTATGCCGATCCCCCTGTCCATGAATTCGACACGTACATATTTCCGCCCGTTCTCTTCCACCTGGTCGGTTCGGATAAGGAGAGTCTTATCTTCATGGGGATCGGGATATTTCTGATTCAAGGCGTACCGTGCATTGCTGAGCAGATTGATGAAGACCTGTTCGATTTGATTGAAGCTCCCCCTGACGTAGGGCAACGTATCCCCGATCTCCTTAATGATTTTGATGCGATCGAGGTTAATCTGATGTTCGGTAAGGTTGAGAGAGGAGGTGATAACCGAGGAAATGTCGAGGGTGGTGTAGGTCTTCGAATCCCTCTGCCTGGAGAAGTTGAGCAGATCCTGTACAATGGTTTTAATCCGCTGGCTGTTGTCGACGATTTCCCGGATCTCCTCCTGTTGTTCTTTGCTATCCTCGGGGATCTCCTCTTGGAGAAACTCGGCGTTGCTGAGGATGCCCGAAAGGGGGTTGTTGATCTCATGGGCCACGCCCGCGGCCAGTTCTCCCAGGGAGGCCATTTTATCTGCCTGAATCAGTTGCATCTCCATATGTTTCTTCTCGGTCATATCCCTGACCACGCTCAGATATCCGATGATTTCCCCCGTTTCCTCTGTCAACGTGGTCATCACGCACCATCCGTCAATGAAATGCCCCTTGCTGTTGGCATAGACGATCTCACCTTGCCACCGTCCCTTCTTCATGGCGGATTCCTGCATTTGCCCAATGAGATCCGATTTCACCCTGGGCGAGTGGAGGGTGCTCAGGTCCTTTCCCACGATCTGGTCCTTACCGTATCCGAACATCCGTTCCGAACTTTCGCTCCAGAGGGTAATCCGACCCTCTCGATCCGTGGTCATGATAGCATCATCGGCCGCATAGAAGACCTTTCGGAGGTGCTCCTCCGACTTCTTCAGGGAGGAGAGCATCTGGTTATATGCCTGCGTCAACTGCGAAAACTCAAACTGACCGGGCATCTCGATGGTCTTGGTGAAATCGCCTACCGCGACCGATTGAACGCTTTCGATCAATTTTTTGATGGGCTTAGTGATGGCCAAGGTGAGGACTATCCCCGACAAACACGCGACAACGCCTCCGATCAGCACCTTGACTCGGATGATCTGGAGCGACTGCTTTACCTGCCAAATTGTAGGGGGCTTATTCCGGC
Source organism: uncultured Syntrophobacterales bacterium (assembly GCA_965371165.1). Lineage (GTDB taxonomy): Bacteria > Desulfobacterota > BSN033 > WVXP01. Next base: position 13,109 of record CBDUXJ010000026.1, read on the forward strand.
GTAGGAGGGCCTTCTGGTTGGTTTGGATGGCCCAAAATCCGGTGCCGAGAACGAGGAGGGTTGTGAAAACCTGGGTGAGTATAAATAATCTTAAACCTAACCCGCCAAATCTCTTTTTTTCCATGATTTTTCTTTTCTATTTAAATCAAATTGTAGGTCCAAAATGTCACGGTGTCAAGAAACAAGGAGGAGATCTCTGAAAAGTCGTTCTTCGCTGCTCTTTTCGACCATTCTACAGTTCGCTTAACTCCAACTAGAATATTGGAATAATGGAATACTGGAATGATGGGTCCATGGATAGGTATTACCCTGATAGAGGTTGGAGGATCGTCCGCCTGCGGCGGACTTGAGGCTGAAAGCCAGGAATAGTTTGTCTTGTGCCTCAGGTCCTTCGTTCCTCAGGATAAACTCAGTGATCCTCAAGCGAACCGCCCCTGAACCAAAAGGAACGCGTTTTTACTTCTTATTCCCCATTATTCCATTACTCCAACATTCCATCATTCCATTTCTCCAGCAGATTACGCTCAGGGACAACGGAATTCCCCAAGAAATTGGGAAACCCCAGAACTCCAGTGCTATTATTGCAAATATTTTGCCAAAATGCTAGAATTATTGCAATTTTAACCTTTTGGTATGGGTCCCGTTCCATGGCTCAAGAGAGGATATTGGTCGTAGAGGACGATTCCAGCATGAGCTTCTTTCTCTCCGAGGCAATGAAAAAGGAGGGATATCAGGTGGATACCGTCGCCTCCGGGGAAGAGACCTTGGAGAGGATCGCCCAAGATCGGTTCAATCTGGTGATTCTGGACCTGAAACTTCCCTCAATGGATGGGATGGAGGTTCTGGCCAACATTAAGGTGACCAACCCGGAGATGGTGGTGATCATGATTACCGCCCATGGCTCAAAGGATATCGCCATCGAGGCAATAAGGAAAGGCGCCTACGATTACTTCACCAAACCCTTCGGCATAAACGAAATGAGGGTAGTGGTGAAGCGGGCTCTGGAGAGAGGACACCTTCAGGATGAACTCAGACAACTGAGGGAGACGCTCGAAAAGAGGAAAGGGTTTTACAATATCGTGGGAAACAGCAAGGGAATGAGGGAGGTCTTCGATATTACGGAGACCGTCTTCGATAATGACATCACCGTCCTGATTACCGGGGAGAGCGGGACGGGAAAGGAATTGATCGCGGAGGCCATTCATTACAATAGCCCGCGGAGGGCAAAACCCTTTGTCAAACTTAACTGCGTAGCCATTCCGGAGACCCTTCTGGAAAGCGAGCTCTTCGGATACGAGAAGGGAGCCTTCACCGGTGCAACGAGACAGAAGCTAGGCAAATTTGAACTGGCCAATTACGGGACCCTGTTGCTGGACGAGGTCGGGGACATGAGTCTGACTACCCAGGCCAAGCTATTGAGGGTGTTGCAGGAGAGGGAGGTGGAAAGGGTAGGGGGGGTTAAGCCCATTAACGTGGACGTCCGGATCATCGCCTCTACCAATCAGGATTTGTCTCAACTGGTAAGGGAGAAACGCTTCCGGGAAGACCTCTATTTCCGGCTCAACGTTCTTCCCATCCATATCCCTCCCCTGAGGGACCGTGAGGAAGACATTCCACTGCTGCTGGATCATTTCGTAAGCTTATCCAAGACGAAGTTTCACAAGGATATCGAGGGGTTTTCGGAAGAGGCCATGGATCTATTAATCAATCATTTCTGGCCTGGAAACGTGAGGGAGTTGGAAAATGTGGTCCAGAGGGCTATCATTTTGGCCAAGGAAAGGGTCATCCAGGAATGGAACCTCCCCCCCGAGATCCGAAAGCAGAGGAAAGAGGCCTACTTCGACATGGAGAAGCTCCAAACGGATATCCCATTAAACGAAAAGGTGGAGATGATCGTCGCCGAGGTCGAAAAAAAGGTCATCATTCAGGCATTGGATACGGTTGAGTGGAACAGGGAGAGGGCGGCTTCACTTTTAGGGACAAGCCTTAAGACCCTCTACAACAAGATGAAGAAATACGGGCTTTTGGATCAATCATCCTGAGCCGAGCATCGAAAGGGTGGAATAAGATTACCGGTAATAAATTACCGATGTTCCTCCAGAAATGCCATTTTCCATGGAAAAAAAGAAGAGACTCTCAATTTACTGCGAAAATTCATTAATAATTTCAATATATTATGATAAATGTAATTATTTACCGAATACCTTGAAAACTGGCATGGTAGTTGCTTCATAGGGGTGTTGAAAGAGAATTTACCATACTATGGGGCATAGAGGGAGGAAGCCATGAGAAGGAGAAGGATCACAGATTACAGAGGTTTTACCCTGGTGGAGTTGATGGTGGTTATCATCATCGTGGGTATTCTGGCCGCCATCGCCGTTCCCCTGTATACGGGATACGTCGAGAGGGCAAGGGTAACCGAGGCGACCAGTATCATGGGGGCTATCATTACTTCCCAAAAGGTGG
>CBDUXJ010000027.1:0-15484 GCA_965371165.1 uncultured Syntrophobacterales bacterium
ACCCCTTCCAGCCTCTAAAGGTCTGGCCTTCCCCTTACGTTCGGCTGAGCTCACGTCGAAGCCTGCTCACCCTCGATGGGTACCCCACTTCTCCAGCAGATTACGCTCAGGGACAAAGGTGTCCTCTTAAAGCATATGATTTACTATAAAATCAACAGGTTACAGAAATACTCCCCATAAAAGTCAGGAGGCTAGAGTCTCATGCATCTTAGATCCCCAGTCGTTTCAGAATCATTTCCAAGGGGGAGGTCTTATTCGGTGGGGGTTATGGAACCTTCCTCGTCTCAGCGGGACATTAAGTGAACGACAAAGAGTTCCAAAATTCCTGTATTTTCTGTGAAATAAATGAGTATCGATTAGTATTTTTGGGGATCATCCCCATGGAGTTCGGGGTTGACTTTTCCAGGCGAAAAAAGTAATTATAGGTTTAACCGGTAAGGGAATCGTTTCGGAGGGGGGTTCCCTCCATTTCCAGACAGGGGAGCACATATGAAGAAATTTGGGGTGAGCGAAATCAGGAATGTTGGGATATTCGGTCATGGAGGAGACGGAAAGACCTCGCTGGTTGAGGCCATCTTATTCGATACGGGGGCGAATAACCGGCTGGGAAGCGTTGATGAAGGGACCTCCGTGATGGATTATGATCAAGAGGAGATCAACCGCAAGATTACCATCAGTTCCTCTCTCTCCCATGCGGAGTGGAATAACCACAAGTTGAACATCATCGATACTCCGGGGTACGCTAATTTCATCGCCGATGCGCAGGCATGTATGAGGGTAGTGGATGGGGCAGTTATTGTAGTTGGGGCCAATTCCGGGGTGAAGGTTCAAACTGAAACGGTCTGGGAGTATGCCCAAGAGTTCGAAGTCCCCGTCTGCATTTACTTCAGCAAGATGGATATGGAGAGGGCGGATTTCCAGAAGGCGCTGGATGATGTTAAGAAGGGCCTTTCATCCATTCCCTGTGTACCAGTTCAGCTTCCCATTGGAACTGAGGTGGAGTTCAGGGGAGTGGTTGATTTGATTCAAATGAAGGCCTATCTCTACAAGGATGACCTCAGTGGAAAATTCGAACTGAAAGAAGTTCCTCAAGAGCTGATGGATGAGGCGGTGAAGCGACGAGAGGAGATGATCGAAACCTTGGTGGAGACGGATGACAAGATGATGGAGAAATACCTGGAAGAAGGTGACCTGGACCAAGGGGAATGTTATTTCTGTCTGAAAAAGGGCCTCATGGAGAGGAAGTTCGCACCGATATTATGTGGGGCATCCAAGAGAAATATGGGCATCCAACCCCTTCTGGATATGGTAGTCATGGGTTTCCCATCGCCCCAAGAGGGAAAAAGTGTAAGGGGCAAGAATGCTAAGACGGGGGAGATTGAAGAGCGGGAAGCTAAGGAAGACGAGCCCTTTTCTGCCTTCGTTTTTAAGACCATAGCGGATCCATACGCCGGGAAGCTCACCGTTTTCAGGGTTTATTCGGGGATGATTAACCCGGATTCGACCATCTACAACTCGACCAAAGGGGTAAAGGAGAGGATCGGACAGATATACGCCATGGAGGGGAAGAAACAAAAACCGCTGGGATCGGCGATGGCAGGCGACATCATTGCCGTTGCCAAGCTCAAGGAGACCACTACGGGGGATTCGTTCTGCGATGAGAAAAATCCGATTATCTTCGAGCCGACGAAACCCCCGCTGCCCATCATCTCTTATGCCCTAGTGCCGAAAAGCAAGGGAGACGAGGATAAGATCACCTCTGCCCTGGTTCGTCTTGGCGAGGAAGATCCCACCATCGGCCTGAGCCGGGATGAACAGACGGGACAGATCCTCCTTTCTGGTATGGGACAGGTCCACGTGGAGGTGATTCTCGAGAAGTTGAAGCGAAAATTCGGCGTGGAGGTTGATCTCAGTGTGCCCAAGGTTCCGTACAAAGAGACCATCCGCGTGGCGAAAAAGGGGGTTATCTATCGCCATAAGAAGCAGACGGGGGGGCGAGGACAATTTGCCGAGGTTCACTTCGACATCTCGCCGCTGCCCCGTGGGGGAGGGTTCGAATTCGAAAACGCCCTGTCCGGGATGAACGTGCCCCGTAGTTTCGTTCCTGCCGTTGAGAAGGGTATTGCCGAGGCAAGGCAGAGTGGCGTGTTGGGGGGAAACCCGGTTGTGGACTTAAAAGTTCGTTTTTACGACGGGAAATCCCACGAAGTGGATTCTTCGGAAATGGCCTTTAAAATCGCCGCCATCATGGCCTTGAAGAAGGGGATACGGGAGGCCAATCCGGTACTCGTGGAGCCCATCATGAAGATTCAAATCACGGTACCAGAGGAGAACATGGGCGATATTATGGGTGATCTGAACAGTCGAAGGGGAAAAATCCTGGGAGTAGATACAAAGGGAAATTATCAGGTGATCGAGGCCCATGTCCCCATGGCTGAGGTGCTGAAGTATGCCCCTGTCCTGAAATCGATGACCGGCGGAAGGGGGCAATTTACGATGGAATTATCCCATTACGAGGAAGTTCCGTCCCATTTGAGCGAAAAAATTATTGCGCAATCGAAGAAAGAGGAGTAACCCATCCTCCTCAACCCCCCTCCCCCCCCTATCCGACCGAGGAGAAATCGATCGAGACATGAGGGCTGTCGTCCAAAGGGTGAAATCCGCTACGGTATCGGTGGACGAGGATATTATCGCAAGCATCGAAAGGGGGGTGCTGGTATTCCTCGGAGTGGGAAAGGGAGATGACAGAGGGGATGTGGAATATCTGGTTGAAAAAATCCCACATTTGAGAATTTTTCAAGACGAGGAGGAGAAATTCAACCTCTCCCTCATGGATGTGGATGGGGAGATATTGGTGGTTTCCCAATTCACCCTTTTGGGGGATTGTCGTAAGGGCCGTCGCCCTTCCTTCACCGACGCGGCGGATCCGGAGAATGCCCGCAAGCTTTATGATCATTTCATATGCAGACTGGGGGGGAATGGGTTAAGGGTTCAAGCAGGCCGTTTTCAGGCGATGATGATGGTGAGCTTAGTCAATGAGGGCCCTGTGACCATTCTTTTGGATAGCAAGAAAGCATTTTAGGCATCTATGAGAAAGCATCTCGTTCTTTTCTTCCTCATCTGTTTGGTCTCGATTACGGGGCAAGGGAGAGGCGCTCTTAGAGAGAAGGTCAGGAAACCCGTCGTGGCGGGCATGTTCTATCCAACGGGTCCCCATGAGCTTCGGCAGCTCGTTCATGGATACATCGGGAATGTGGAGAAGGGACATATCGATGGTGAAATCGTTGCCCTGATCTCCCCCCATGCTGGATATACGTACTCCGGTCAGGGTGCCGCCTATGCCTATAAATTGGTAGAGGGGATGCATTTCGATGATGTCGTCGTTATTGCCCCAAGCCGTCGAGTCGATTTTTTAGGGGCCTCCATATATGACGGAAAAGGATACGAAACTCCCTTGGGGATTGTGCCTATTGATAGGGAACTTTCGCGGAGAATAAGCCAGCAGAGTGAAATCATCAAGTACGTTCCACAAGCGCACGCCCAAGAGTACTCCCTGGAGGTTCAAATACCCTTTCTCCAAAGGGTCTTGAAGGGATTCAGTTTAGTACCTATGGTGATGGGTCCTACATGGAATTTCGGCGTTTGCCAACAATTAAGCCAGGCAATTATCCGATCCATTAGGGGAAGAAGGGCCTTAATCATTGCGAGCTCCGACTTGACCCATAGCTATAACTACCAGCAGGTAGTGGCGCAGGATGAGATATTGGCGCACCACATCGAGCAGTTTGATATCACCGGTTTGGAGAAGGATTTAAGGAAGGGCACATGTGAGGCCTGCGGAGGGAGCCCCATCTTGGTCGCTATGATGGCTGCTCAAGGCCTCGGTGCTAATCGGGGGAAAATTTTGAAACTGACCAATTCCGGGAATGTTACCCGGAAGAAAAGACCCGGAAATTATGTGGTGGGATACATGGCAGCCGTTTTGTTCCAGACCACCCAGAAATCGGGGGATGGTTTAACGGAGGAGGAGAAGGGGATTTTGCACCAGATCGTCCGGAGGGCGACAGAAGATGTGGTCCGGGGTAAACCGGTGCCGGAGTTCCCGGTAGGTTCCCAGGCCTTGAAGGAGAAGAGAGGAGTTTTTGTCACCTCAAAGAGACACGGTCAGCTCAGGGGGTGAATCGGCTGTATTAAAGACATTAAACCCTTGTATAAGCTAGTAGGAGAGATGGCGGCGGCCTTTCATGATCCCCGTTTTCGGCCCGTTAGGGAGGCTGAGCTCCCGGATCTAGAGATTGAGATCTCGGTGCTCAGCCCCACGAAACGAATCAAGGCCGTCGAGGAAATCGAGGTGGGGGAACACGGGATCCTCATAGAGAGGGAGTTTCATTCCGGCCTTCTCCTTCCCTAGGTGGCCACGCAATACGGCTGGGATCGCAAGACGTTTCTGGAGCGTTGTTGTCTCAAGGCCGGGTTGTCCAAGGATGCCTGGCAGGATGAGAAAAAGGGGATTTGTACCTTTTCCGCAGAAGTGTTTTGAAAAGAGGTGTTTATATGGAGAATATCAGAGAACCTACCGTTGCCGGAGCATTCTACCCCTCAGATCCTGATGTCCTGTCCGATGACGTCAGGGGATATTTGAAAAAGGCGAAAAAGGAGGCCATAGAGGGGGATATCATTGCCTTAATCTCCCCACATGCCGGTTACGCGTATTCCGGCCAAGTGGCCGCTTACGCCTATAAATTGGTGGAAGGAATGGATTTCGATGATGTCGTCGTCATCGCCCCCAGCCATCAGTGGCCCTTTGAAGGGGCTTCAATTTATCATCGGGGTGGGTTTAGGACCCCTTTAGGTGTGGTCCCTATAGATGGGGACATGTGCGATGAGATCATGGCGCGGGACAGGCGTTTCCAGTTTATTCCCGAAGCCCATCTCAAGGAGCATTCCTTAGAGGTCCAACTTCCCTTCCTCCAGGTCGTCCTCAAGGGATATAAACTGGTGCCCATTGTATTGATGGGCGGGGTGAATTATGAGATATGCCAATCGCTGGGGAAGGCCATTGTCGAGTCTTTGGGGAAAAGGAACGTCCTGATCATTGCCAGCTCCGACCTGACCCATAGTCATGACTTCCGAGAAGTGGTGGAGCAGGACGAGTTACTGGCACAGCACATCGACGAGTTTGATATCACGGGTCTAGCGGAGGATTTACGCAAAGGGAGGTGTCAGGCCTGCGGCGATGGCTCAATCTTGTCTGCGATGATCGCGGCCAAGACACTAGGCGGGGACAAAGGAAAAGTTTTGAACCTCACCAATTCCGGGGATGTGACCGGGGATAAAAGGCCTGGTAATTATACCGTGGGGTATTTGGCAGGGGTCTTCTATCGAACCGGGAGAGGGAAAGAGGAATCTTAGTCTCCGAGATGGAAAGATCAGCGGGGAAGAGATGAGGAGTGACAAGAGGGTAGGAGTGGATTTAGGGCTGAGCGAGCACGACAAGGAGACCCTGCTGCATATCGCAAAGACGGTGATCCAGAGCAAGGTCCGGGGAAAACCGGTGCCGGAGTTTACTGTAGATTCCCCGGTATTGAAGGAGAAACGAGGGGCCTTTGTCACCATCAACAAAGGGGGTCAGCTTCGGGGGTGTATCGGCTATATCCAACCCTATAAACCCCTTTACCAGACGATCGAGGAAATGGCCGTCCAGGCAGCCTTTCATGATCCCCGATTTGACCCGGTTACCGAAAGGGAGGTACCTGATCTGGAGATCGAGATCTCGGTGCTCACCCCATTGAAACGAATCAAGGACGTCGAGGAAATCGAGGTGGGAAAACACGGGATCCTCATCGAGAGGGGGTTTCATTCCGGCCTTCTCCTTCCCCAGGTGGCAACGGAACATGGCTGGGATCGTAAGACGTTTTTGGAGCATACCTGTCTCAAGGCAGGATTACCTCAGGATGCCTGTAAGGATGAGGATACTGTCATCTCCATATTTTCGGCCGATATATTTTAAACCTTTGAAGGCTCTTGAGCAGCTAAATCCAGAATTTCTCAAGCTCGTTATCCCCTGTTGATACAAAAGATCTTTTCTAATTTCATTGTAGTTGAGAGCTTTCCCCAGCGATTCCATCGAAGTAGTCGAGCCATTGCTTTTTCATCCAATTTCGCGGCCCTATGATCTTCAACATGATATCCCCGTTCTTACCTATAATGAAGGTCTCGGGTACTCCAGTAAGGCCATAAAGACTGTATGTCTTTTTATTGGGATCAAGAAGCACGGGAAACGTGACGGCATATGTGGCAACGAAAGATTGAACGCGATCCACTCCTTTGCTATCGATACTAACAGCAAGCATCTCGAAATCTCGGCCTTTGAGCCTTTGATAGAGGGATTCCATAGAAGGCATTTCATCACGACAGGGGGGACACCAGGTGGCCCAGAAATTCAAAAAAACCACCCTCCCCCTGTAATCGGACAGGCGAACGGGTGTACCCCCTAAGGACGGAAGGGTAAAATCCGGCGCGGATTCTCCCACTCTGGGCCTGAAACCCGACCGGATCCCTTGTACCTCTGAGGCGGGCTGGCCGCTCTTGAAGAAGATGACGTAAAAGCCAACAGATACTGCTACCAGCACGAAGCCGATAAGTATCCATATCCATCTTCCGATGGCAAAAACACGCATCCTTTAATGCGACGACCGAGATTAAGAAATTTGGTGTCCCTTACAGATACTCAAAACAGGAGGCGATAAAAGAGAGATGATACGAAGTCGTACGCGGATCTAGCGACCGAATTCCTTGTCAATTGCTCTCTTTATCGCTTCAATTGTTTTACCTTCTTTGTAAAGCTGGGCTGCCCTCAGGGCCTCCTTCTGACAGAGCCGTCACCCTTTACCGTGATTATCAGTAAAACAACTTAACAGACTTTTGTGATTAACAGGCGGTTCATCGCATGTGCAATAGCAGAAGACCTGGTCCATTACCTCTGGATATTTCTTTGCCGCAGCATATGCCGTGCTGGCCATACCTCTAAACAATGAAGGATTGAGTACGGGACGTGTTTCACCTCCCTGGACGGAGAAGGACTTACCTTTTTTACTCCCCATACCGATAAAGGGTATGTGCTCAGATAAAGCAAAAAAAATGATGGCCGCAAGGATTACCCCTCCAATCCAGAGAAAGGGAATTGTTCTCCGCTTCGTTCTCTTCCTTGGGGATCTCTTTTCAGATGTCGTTGGGCTCTTCTTTTTACCCCTTCTCGCCATTCCTCACCTCACTTATTAGTCGGATCTAAATACCATTATATATCAGTATACGACTGATTTTCCATTTTTTTTGCCAGCCCTATCAGCGGTTGTCAACCCTTATCAAAACCTGATTTTCGTTTTTACTTCACATGCAGCGGCTTCAAAAGTGCAAACGCTGCCAAGACATAGAGCAGGAGTGCCATCCCTATGACCATGGTGAAACCGAAATGAATGGCCATAAAGGTAGCCAAGATAGCGCTCAATACGGAAGCGCAGCCATTCATTCCCCAGGCCCAAGGGATGAAATCTGGCACCGCCGTAGCAACCCGCGACAGACCCAGCGGGAAGGGCATCCCCATGCAGAATGCCAGGGGGGCGATGAGGACGATCGAGATCGGGATTTTCAAACCGTCTGGCAAATGCATCAAGCGATGGAAAAGTGGAGACAAGAGAATCATATAAGAGAGTGTAACAAGAACAATTCCCATGACGGCGAGGAGGATGGGCATTCCTTCTTTTTGTTGGTGGAATTGTTGAAAGCGTTGGGCCCACCGAGAGGAATAGCCGCTGCCAAACCCTGCAAAAACCAGAAAAGCGCACAGCACGACAGCGATCGCGTAAAGCGGGTGGCTGAGAAAAAGGATAAATTTTTGAATAAAAGCGATTTCGATGAACAAAAACGCCAATCCCAGAGATAGAAAGTAGAAAGCAATGCGGCCTCGGTTTCGCCGCGAGCTCCCATTACGTCGCAGGGTCAAAAGAGGAAGGAGAATCAGCACGAAGCTCGTCATAACGGCTAGAAGGAACGTTACGATGAGGATCGGATAGGTCCATTCCAATAAGGGCAATCCCCCCCGCCCTTTTAGCGAGAAAATTTCCGGAAGAGTGCTCCACTTAAAGAAATGAAAGAAGTAAGGGCGATTGTCTGTGGCCGGAGTGATGTGAAACTTGTAGCGCTTGAGAAAGTCATTCCTCTTATCCCCTGTCAAGGCCATCGCTCCTTCATAGAGATACGGTTTTTCCAGCACATTGTACCGATTGGCCTCCATCGCTCGCATCCCTGGATAGTAAGCGACGTCAAAGGATCGGGCTTCGCAGAACGTCCAAACCGCGCGGATTTCCTCTCCTGTAAACTCACCATTTCTGACCAGTAAGGTGGTTGTTTTCCAACTCCGAATCAGCACCAACTGCTGCCGAGGGTTATCAACACCGGATTTCTCCAGCGCCGTAACAGCCGTCGCGAAAAGCTTCAGGCCATCTCGTGGCGGCATCTTAAGCCAGCGGGTGATGGACAAAAGGCCTCCGGGCTGCAGGTGGTGGAGGTATTCCTCCAAAGCTTCCACAGTATAGAGGTACGTTTCATTGAGAGCGTACCCCCCCGATGCCGAGGCACTGAAGGAGTCCAGCAAAGAGATGTGAATCAAATCATAACGCTCGCTGCTTCCAGCCACAAAGCCCCGTGCTTCAGCAGCATGAACCTTCACGCCCTCTCTTTGGTAGAGATTCCCGGCGAATTCGGCATGAACCCGCCTTATTAAATCAATGATTTGCGGATTGAGCTCCACAGCATCAATGCTTTTCGCTCCGTGGTAGAGGCCCATGAGTACATCTGTGCCACCTCCGGGCCCAAGGATAAGTACTTTTGGTTGTTCCAGCAAGTGATAAGGGAGGGCAGAAGAAAGATAATCCAAATAGGCAAGCGGTTCACGTTTCCCCTCATACCGAGTTATTGGGCTCAAAGAGTCGCCGTCAGTGAAAATTCCCAATTGTGGAGGTGGCTCCGTGAAGTAATTTAAACTCAGACCGGGTGCATGCCGGAAGGGAACGTTCGGGCTCCGAACCACCGTGAGCAAACCCAATGGACTGGAATGTTGGCTGAGCACTGCTGATCCGGGAACACGGAGCGCCAGGCTAAGTCCCTTATAGTCCGATATTCGGAGACTAAGCCACACATTGGGCCAGGCAAGGGGCAGTATCAAACCACATGAGAATAAAGCTACTGCAAGGCCCCGGGATCGAGGCAATGCCTGGGTCAGGCTTATCAGTGCCGCGGCGAAGAACCCCAAAGCCCCCAGGAGCTTGAGACAGGTGGCGGGGGGAAAGGCAAAAAGGAGCAAGATAATGGCCAGCGCACCAGTCCCGGCCCCCAGCAGATCAAATCGGTAAATGCGATTGATTTGATCCTTGAACCGAACAAAGGTAAGACCAATACAGGTGGCCGCAAAAAAAAATGGTACGGAGAGCAGCAAGTAAAGTACCAGTAAATAGAGCAGCTGGCTACGATCCCAGAGGATCTCAAGGGGATTGAACGGGATCTGCTGTGCGAGGATAAAGTTGCCCACCGCAGTAAAACCAAAAAGTACAGCATTTATCATAAAAGACAAATGAAATCGCGGGATGAGCCAACGTTGGGCCAGGGCGATAAAGGTTCCGCTAGCTCCAAAGCCAAGCAGGGCAAGACTGATGATCATGTAAGCGAAATGGTACCACTGGATGACGGAAAGGAGCCGCATCAGGAGAATTTCATAACCGATGACTGCAGCCGAGATAAGGAAAATGGCATACCCGAGAAGCATGTCAATGCCCACCGGTAAGTGGCACAAATATAACGGGCAGCACTTGCATTGTTTTGATTTTGCCGTCTTTTTTCTTTTTCACCAGTATCAACTGTTGGGTCATAAACGGACTGCCAACAGGGATAATCATTCTACCACCAGGCTTCAACTGCTTGGTGAGAGGCGGGGGGATGTGGTTTGCTGCAGCCGTGACGATGATGCCATCAAAGGGTGCATGCTCTTCCCAGCCGTAATAACCATCACCCACACGAACTTCCACGTTTTGATAGCCAAGGCGCTTTAACCGTCCTTTTGCCTGTTCCCCAAGTTCTCTGACAATTTCGATGGTGTAGACCTTTTCCACTAATTCAGCCAGGATAGCTGCCTGGTATCCAGACCCGGTTCCGATTTCCAGTACCACATCATCCTCGTCCACATCCAAAAGATCCGTCATGAGGGCCACGATATAAGGCTGGGAAATCGTCTGTCCATAACCGATGGGAAGAGGCCGGTTTTTATAAGCAGAGCGCCTCAGGTGAGCCGGTACAAACTCATGGCGAGGGATTTTCCCCATTGCTTCCATCACGTGTCCACCCAATGTCTTTTTGCCGATTCTCTTGCTTGTGATCTTCACATCGGCTTCGATTTCTTTCACCATCCCCTTACGCCGAACCTGGTATTCCTCATCCTCATGGAGAGAAGATCTCATCGCTAACAACGCCAGTGCGAGAAATGGCAGAAATAGCACGTATCTTCTTTTCATCTTTTATGCCTCCAGGAACCTATGGATACTCACAATCTAACCTGTAAAGATCACGAGCGAGGACAGTCTTCTCTTTTCAATGTAAAAATCTATGGGTGTTATCTTAAAGAAGGTGATCCCATAAAGCAAGGGCCGAAAAGAGGGAAAATGTCCCGATTGGTCCACTGATGTTACCTTTTGGCACATTTGCGTAACCCATGAAAATGAAAGGATATTTCTGAAAAAAAGAGAGTTTCCTCCTTTTTTATGTTCCTTTTGGCACATTTCTCAAGGCCCACGTTCCGGACAACCATTGATGGGGAATGAGAAGGAATTGATAAATTGCACAATGATTTTGATAGTTTATCGTCGATCTATCATCGAGCAAGGTTCATAATCGGCACATGGCATAGAAGTTGCGTAATGTTAGCCACTATTTGCCCGGTTGATTCCCAGGCGACCATTTGCCGCGGTTGGGACGGCGGGCTCAGCGACAAGGCATGTGGAATATGAAGAGGATGGGGATCTAAAACGTTTGAAATAAGGCTCCGCGATTCGTAGGAGCTAGTCCGATATAAAGGGCGGGGGTGCCCTAAAAAGGGGCGGGGGGTATCCCGAAAGGAGCCCGATATGAAAGTGCGCAGCGTTGTCCTTATCGGATGTCTGGCTGCAACGCTGGTTTGCGGCGATGGTCTGGCAAAGCCGCCTCCACCCCGACCGAAAATTGTTATCTTCAAAGCCTACCCCCAAAAGTTTCCCATTCCCTATGGCTATGGGCTGAGGATTGAGTACTTCACAGACCTCAAGCTTCAGAATGCCCCTTGGCGAAAAGCGGAGTCCGTAACCACCCAGTACTCCCCAGACGGCCGAACGTGGTACACGGACGAAACCGCCCGCTCCCCCCGAGCTACCGGTGGGACAACATTCACGGTGACATCGTCTGTGGCCCGACCAAATACAACTTGAGGAGCGGCCACACCTATACTCTGAGGGTCATCCTCAACTGGCGTGATGCTGGGGGTGGACTTCATCTCACCTACTCGAACCTGATAAGGGCCACGGTAGGGGACTACGCCGAGCTCTGCGTTGAAGAGACCATTGCGGAGAAATTCAAACCAGTCCTGCATCGACACCCCGATGACCTGCAGCCAGAGGGGTTAGTTAATGTTTACAACCTTCGGTGGGCAGCGCGCACGGTAGTGAATGTTCGTGGCCGGCAACACCCCGACAGCCAGATCACCAAGTACTCGGACTTTCATTGGCGGTACGGATATAAGTGGGACTCATGGGGCTATGGGCAGGGGTCGGCCTACTACCGCTGGGATATGGATGATGCTGAATTATACAAAGATGAGGTTCCTGGAGAACGACCGCTGTACTACCATGTCTACAAGGATGGCCCGTATTACTACGTTCAATACTGGTACTTTATGGCCATGAATGATATCAAGGACCAGACGTACGAACATACGTGGCACGAAGGTGATTTCGAGCACGTGGCCATCGAGGTTGAAAACGTCGGGGGTAGATTCGTTCCCCGAAGGGTTAACTTCTACAAACACGAAGGGGGGCGGCAGTTCCCCGCTAGCGAGTGCTGGTGGGGTTCTCATGCCTCGGGCCACACCGTGGAGATACCGCCGCAGCTAGGCTATGACGAATCCCATACCCACCTCCACGTGTGGATCGCGCGTAACTCCCATGCTTCTTACAACTTCGGCGAACCCCTGTACGAAATCAACGTCTCGGGTGACGTCTACACCGATGACGTCGACTATGACTCACATTCGTGGACTGGGCTCTATGAGACGTTTTTCAGGTATGATTACCTGGTCAACATGGGGGAGATTAAACGGTCCACGGATACCGATGGGGATGGCTACATCAATGCTCACGGCTGGGAGTGGTTCGATCACTGGTATCACGAGGCGGCGTGGCACGACCTCCAGTGGCTTCCCTTCAGGGGGAGGTTGGGTAAGTATTGGTGCAAGAAACCGGATGGAACAGTAGTTACCTGGGTACTGCTCTTTAAGAGCATCTGTACGCCGTCTCCCCGGTCACCTGCGTGGAGCGCTCTCGACTGGATGGGTTTCAGCGACAACCTAGATTGTGGGGGGTTCGGCAATCGAGACCGGACGGCCGTAGACTACAAATGGCGTGATCCCTTCACAGGGGAGGTTATGTGTAATCCCTAGACTTGCGGTTCTGCAGTGCTGAAGTCATACGGTTGTGAAGGACACATTTTAATTCGACTGCGTGATAAATTCGCGCTCACGGGGGGGGGATAGGGACGTTCTTTTCTATTTCGCTATTTTTATATTCTAATTTATATTCCATCCATGAAGTCAGTATTACGGTTCGCCGGGAGAATCTCTGATGGGAGAGGGGCCGGATTTCAAAGAGAACGTTCTCTCTCAATTAGATAAGTGGAAAAGAACGTCCCTTTTTACCTACATCTTACGCCAGACAGATATTGAGCAGGCTTTGGTGAAATGTTGAAATGTCACGGATGTCCCCAGATTATGAAGAATGAAGAGGGGGACCAGGATCTCATTTTAGGAGCATCTTAAGAAAAGAGAGTCACGAATATATATCATATAGCTCCATACGGCATTTCGCATAGTAGTAGAACTTAATATTTAAGATACGGCCCTCTCTGTTCATGTTGATGGTTCCAACTGTTCTGAAATTGTGGCAATGAGTTTGACAGTTATCCAGTTATCGCTATGCTTTCATTTTCTGAATTTCAATTTTCAGTGCTCTTATGGCTTCCATGACCTTGTCTATCACCTCCTGAGCAGTTTCCCTATCGGTTTTTCTGCCCTTAAACTCGGACAAATCCAGCGGCCTGCCAAAATAGATGTATATTCGCTTAAAGAAGCGGGGAAACGAAGAACCGATGGGGAGCACTTTGTCCATGCTATCAATACAAACCGGTACGACAGCGGGCCAGGTTTCCCGGATCAAAAATCCAACTCCTGCACGCCCTCTTCCAATTTTTCCAGTCCGAGATCTCGTACCTTCTGGGAAAAAGGTTACCGGACTGGTTCGTAATCCTTCAGCCACTTCAAAAATGACTTTTAAATCCTTCCTCCCCTTTTTAATAGGAATGCATTTCCAATTATCTGCAAACCATGCTAGAATAGTATTGCGGTAGAAATTTTCTTCCGCTGCTGGATTCCAAGGCATTAACGAAGGTCGAATTAAGAGAACAGGATAGTAGGCACACAGTCCAACCAAAAAGCTATCAATCATGGTTTGGTGATTGGAGAGCAAGAGAGTATTAGGTCGCCGTGGAACATTCCTTTTGCCGATGACAGTTGTGTTGTTCAAAAGACGAAAATAAATATAGCTCAAAGTAACGGATAAGCTAGTAATAAAATAATGAGTTACAGGCCACAGAAGTCGGGAAAGTGGGCTGCGGTGGGAATGAAGAGCCAATGGGCTTTCTCCTTTCAGTAGGCTAATTCTCAACTTGGGATTGAAAACACTTATTTATATAAATAGAGATAGATTTTGAAAATATTGGCGTGAGGCTTTTCCATTGATTTCAGAAACTAACGATCATGTCATAGATAGGCCTTGCGGGATTTTCAACGATAATTCCGTAATTTGAGGCTAACTTCCATTGTTCATTAAGTTGTATTAATTAATAAATCATTAATTTTGCTTTAACACTAAATCTATACTCAATAAAATAGCATAAGTTGAACCCTCGTCAATAGGGTGTTCGTATGAGCTTAGGATAAGCGAACCTGTGATTCGTTTATTTTGAAGGAAACGCTATGAGCGAAAAAATTTATTCCATTATTACTGGAACTGGCAGTTATACACCCACAAGAAAGATTCATAATAGGAATTTCCTCATAAATGAGTTCTATGATTCGGATGGGAAACGATTCGGCATGACAAATGAAGAGATTATAAAGAAATTTGAGAAAATAACAGGTATTGCAGAAAGGCGGTATGTTACCGATGACCTTGTTACCTCTGAGATTGCTTTTCTGGCAGCAAAGGATGCTTTGGAAACGCGAAAGATTGACAAAGAGAGCCTTGACTACATAATTGTTTCTCAAAACTTCGGCGATGTGAAAGCAAATCATAAAAGGGCTGATTTTGTTCCAAGCCTTGCTTCAAGAGTAAAGCAAAAGTTGAGGATAAAAAACCCAAAGACAATACCTTATGATGTTTCTTTTGGCTGTCCTGGCTGGTTACAAGGAATGATACAGGCTGATTATTACCTTAAGTCAGGTGATTCAAAGAGAATTCTTGTTATAGGAGCAGAGATTCTTTCCAGGGTTTCAGACCCTCATGACAGAGACAGTATGATATATGCTGATGGAGCAGGAGCTACAGTAGTTGAAGCAATAACAAGCAGAGAACCTATTGGAATACTGTCTCATGTGATGAGGGCTGATACCCTTGATCATGCATATATGCTACGGATGGGTAAGTCATATAATCCTAATTACGAAAGCGATGAATTGTTTCTTAAGATGGATGGTCATAGGCTGTATGAGTATGCTTTGAGGATAGTTCCGAAGATTGTTAAAGAAAGCCTCATCAAAGCGGGATTATCGCTTAGTGATATAAAAAGGGTTCTTCTACACCAGGCGAATGAAAAGATGGATGAGGCCATATTAAAGCGTTTGTATAAGTTATATGGAGCGGAGGAAGTACCACCTTATGTCATGCCTATGACTATATCTTGGCTTGGAAACAGCTCTGTGGCAACTTTGCCTACGTTGCTTGACCTGTTGTTTAAGGGAAGTCTTGAGAACTATGAATTGAAAAAAGGAGATATTGTTGTGTTTGCTTCTATAGGGGCAGGTATGAATATAAACTCAATGGTATACAGAATTCCATGATTGACGGCTTCGTAAAAAGTCCATCTGCCGTTCGACAGGCTCATGGCCCTGAGCAAAGCCGAAGGGCTGCGTTGCGCT